>JAYSVL010000535.1:0-10738 GCA_043718595.1 Gemmatimonadaceae bacterium | reverse complement strand
ACCAAAGTGACCGGCAATACGCTCAAGATTTATTACCTGAATTCGACCTGGAACCCGTACACCGTCCTAAAGATGCGGTCCGAGTTCACCATCGGACGCCCCTGACCTACGGCGCTTAGACCAGAGCCTGATGATTGGCAGGGGTCAATCACGCATCAGCGAGCGTCTGGACAGCGGCTGCGGCTTCGCGGAGCAGCGCGGCGTAGACCACCGTCTGATGTGCGCGGGCGACGGCGCGCAACTGCTGGGGCAGCGTGAAGGTGAGGAGGTAGTGACACGTGGCGAGAGTCCAGGAAAACGGCGATTCCAGCGCGACAGGCCCCACCGTGCCGCGGCCGAGCTCCGTCGCCCCAGAAGTACGGTCGACCCTTTTGAAACTTGTGCGGAGGCCCTATCGTTTTTCTCCTTAACAGCTAAGGAGAGCACATGTCGACCGCCGAGCTTCTGCCGGGAACACTGGACGTACTCATCCTCAAGGCCGTTTCGCTTGGGAAGTTGCACGGCTACGGCGTGCTTCTCCGTATCGAACAGATCTCGGGTGGTGCGCTCCTCGTGCAGCAGGGCGCGCTCTACCAGGCGCTCGCGCGGCTGGAGCATCGTGGTCTCCTCGACGCCGAGTGGGGCACCTCGGAGAACAACCGCAAAGCGAAATTCTACCGCCTGACCGCCGCCGGGCGCCGCGCACTTGGAGAGGAAGCCGCGAGCTGGCAACGACTGTCGGATGCCATCGGACTCGCTCTTTCAGCGAAGCCACGGGAGGCATGATCGATGGTTGCCGAACTGATGGCGAGAGTCCGCTCGCTCTGGCGCGGTCTCATCCGCACGCGTCAGGTGAACGATGACCTCAACGAAGAATTCCGCCTACACATCGAACTGCGCGCCGCAGACCTGGTCCGAGCCGGGATGACACCGGCCGAGGCGACGCGGACAGCGCGCGCCGAGTTCGGGAACACGGAACATCATGTAGAGAAAGCTCGGAACGCGCGCGGCCTGAGGTGGTTTGACGAGATGCGCTTCTCGTGGCTCGACCTCAAGCTTGGGCTTCGCATGCTCGTGAAATATCCGGTGCTCACGATCGTCGGCGGCTTCTCCATGGCGTTCGCGATCGGGATGGGCGCCGGTACGTTCGAGGCGATTCGCCAGCTCGTCTTTCCCACGATTCCGCTCCCCGATGCCAACCGCATCGTGATGATTCAGAACTGGGACGCGTCAGCGAATCGTGCGGAGCCCCGTGCGACGCACGACTTCCTGGCGTGGCGCAACTCGGTTCAATCCGTACAGGACCTTGGCGCATACCGTACGGTCACGCGAAACCTCATGATCACCGAGGGTCTGGCCGAACCGGTGCTCGCCGCCGAGGTGAGCGCAGCGGCGTTTCGCACCTTGCGCGTTCCCGCCGTGCGCGGGCGCACGCTGGCGGAATCGGACGAACGGGCCGGCGCGCCGCTCGTCGCCGTGATCGGCCATGGCCTGTGGCAGAGTCGCTTCAAGGGTGATGCCGGTGTCATTGGACGCACCGTCCGCGTGACTGGCACTCCGTTCACCATCGTCGGCGTCATGCCGGCCGGTTTCTCGTTCCCGCGAACACAAGAAATTTGGGTGCCACTCAAGATCGACGTCTCCGGACATGATCGACGCGAGGGAATGGCGATTCAGATCTTCGGACGCCTGGCACCGGGCGCATCACTGAATCAGGCGCGCACGGAACTCACCAATCTCGGACAGATTGCGGCCGTCGACTTTCCGCGCACGCACCAGCACCTTCGCCCGCAACTGTTCACCTTTGCCGAATCGGTGCGTGCGTTCGGTGGACCCGACCATGCGATGCTGCTGCTGTCGGTCAACATCTATGTGGCGCTGTTCCTTGTGCTCGTGTGCGCCAACGTCGGATTGCTGATGTTCGCGCGCGCGGCAATGCGCGAGACCGAGATCGTTATTCGCGATGCGCTTGGCGCCGGCAGAAAGCGCATCGTCATGCAGATGTTCGCCGAAGCGCTGGTGCTCGGCGGCGGCGCAGCAGTTGTGGGGCTCACTACGGCCGCGTGGGGGATTCGGTGGGGGCTCGATCTCATGCGCGCCAAGCTCACCGATGCAAGCGGCAACTTTCCGTTTTGGGTAGACGGCAAACTCTCGCCACTGACCTTTGTGTACACCGCGCTGCTCACGCTGCTGGCCGCCGCGATCGCCGGAATTCTGCCGGGACTCAAAATCACTGGCGACTTTGGAAATCTTCTCAAGCGCACGACGGCCGGCGCGCGTACAACGAAATTCGGCGGCATATGGACGGTTTTGATTGTCCTGCAGATCGCCGTGACGATGGGCTTCCCCGTTGTCACGTTTTTCGTGAACAAGGACGACATCGTTGTCGATGCAGAGAAAAAGCGGTTGCCTTTCCCCGCCGATCAATACCTCTCCGTTCGGCTCGAAATGGAGCAGTTGCCGACTGAACCCGATGCCGATACGAGTGCCGCTGCGTTTCAGGCCCGCTACGCGGCCGCGGTACAGACACTCGAAACGCGACTACAGTCGGAACCTGACGTAACGGGTGTTGTGTTCGCCGAGCATCTGCCGCGCCAGTACCACCCGAACAATCAAGTTGAGGTAGACGAAGGCTCGCTGCCCACTGATGACGAACGGGGTTATCGGGTGGGATCGTCGAAAGTCGATCCGAAATATTTCGACGTGCTCGGCGTATCGATGTTGTCGGGCCGTTGGTTCAACATGAGTGAAGCCAATCCCGACGCACGCGTCGCCGTTGTGAACAAGGCATTCGTCGACCGCGTGATGGGTGGAAATAATCCGATCGGCCGGCGTCTACGGTATGTGTGGGAGCCCCCGCCGCAGCCGTGGTTTGAAATCATCGGTGTCGCGCCCGATGTGGGCATCACGTCGGGATGGGGAACTGCCGGGATCTACCTGCCGCTCGTCCGAGCATCGATGTATCCGCTCAATGCCGCGATACATGTCCGGGGCGACCCCAAGGTGTTCGCACAGCGCTTGCGCGCCATCGCGACGGACGTCGATGTGACGCTCCGCTTGGAGGACCTGATGACGATCAAAGATCTCGAGAACGTGGACGCCAAATCTTCTTCGTTCTGGTTCACGATGACGACCAGCGTGAGCGCGATGATGCTCATCTTTTCGCTGGTGACGATCTATGCCGTGATGTCGTTTGCCGTTTCACGACGCACGCGCGAAATCGGCGTGCGCGTCGCGCTCGGCGGCCGCCCGTGGCACATCGTCAAGGCGGTGTTCAAGCAACCGTTGCGGCAGCTTGGCATGGGGCTGCTTGCCGGCACCGTACTGGTATGGGCGTTGCAAGGAGGCACGGACAACGGGTGGCCGACGGCAACACAGTTCTTCACGATCGGAGCGTACTCGACGCTGATGGCTATTGTGTTCCTGATCGCGTGCGTCGTGCCGACGTGGCGCGCGCTTGCCGTGCAGCCCACCGAAGCGCTGCGAGATTACTGAAGGCGGTTGCGCGTGCTTGCTGCTCGAAACCTTCGTGGCCTGACGAAAGGAGAACACGATGACAGACGTCGATAAGCACTATGCTCGGGCCAAGGCCGCAGGAGCCGTTATCTTGTCTGAACCGGAGGATGGGCCGCCAGCGCGCCGATCTCGAGTTGAGGATCTGGAAGGACATCGATGGATGTTCATGGCACGAAGCTAGTCCGCACGCTATTCACAATCGCAACGGGAGTGGAACGCGGTGTCGCCTAACAAAGGGATGAAGCCTGAAGCTCATCCCAAGCGTGATGCGCGCCAATGGTCGCGACGGAGCCGCCACCTCGTGCCTCGTGTGGAATCCACAAGGAGTTCGAACGGAGACATCGCAGATGAGCAAGGTTACCCCGTTCCTGATGTTCAACGACCAGATTGAATCCGCCATCGAGTTCTACACTTCCACGTTCCCGGACTCCAAGGTCACGAACGTCGCTCGCGATGGCAAAGATGGTCCCATCAACTCCGCCGAATTCGTTGTCGGTGGTCAGTCCTTCATGGGCTACAACGGCGGTTCGTATTTCACATTCTCCGAAGGCTTCTCACTATTCGTCGAGTGCGAGGGCCAGCAGGAAGTCGACGAGTACTGGGACAAGCTCGTCAAGGCCGGCGCCACCGAAACGCAGTGCGGCTGGATCAAAGACCAGTTCGGCCTATCGTGGCAGATTGTCCCGAAGCGATTCATCGAACTCATCCGCGACAAGAACCCCATCAAGGTGAAGGCCGTCATGGATGCCATGATGACAATGGTGAAGCTCGACGTGGCGGCCCTGGAGAGGGCGTACGACTCGGTGGGATGAGCCTTTGGCCCGTTCCCGTCCTACTGCATCGCGATCACGTGCGCCACGAACTGATCGACGGCGATCTCCGTGCCCTGGTAGAAGCCCGACGCTTTGTTGGTCGCAAGATCCGCTTCATTGCGGTGGAGCGCCGTAAACACATAGCGTGTGCCCGTGCCCTCGGCTTGCATGGTTACGATGGCGGTGATCGGAATGTCGTCAAAGACTGCCGGACGATAGCCGGCGAACAACATCGAGGTCCAGACCAATCGCTGCATCGGGACAACGTCAAGGAAGCAGCCGAGGTTGGGAGCATCCGTACCGTCTCCGACGGCGATGTCGATGCTAAAGATGCCGCCAGGCCGCACATCCATTTCGGCTCGCGACACACGTCCCCACACCTTGGGCATGTACCACTCTTTCAGATGCTCGGGTTTCGTCAACGCTTCCCAGACGAGTCGCGGCGGTGCGTCGATGAATCGTTCGATCGCAAAATCAAGTGTCGCATTGAACGCAAAGTGCTGGCTCATGGTACTGACTCCTTGTCCTTGAGGTGTTTGACGTGTTGGTCGAACCGGTCGAGTCGCACTTCCCACAACTGACGACGTGCGGCGAGCCAGTCGTCAACGATCTTGAACCGTTCGGGTGCGATCGTGTACGTCCGCACGCGGCCGTGCTTTTTCGACTTTACCAATCGGCTCCGTTCGAGTATTGCGAGGTGCTGCACAAACGACGGCAGTTGCATGTCAAACGATGCTGCCAGCTCGCTGACGGTGGCCGGTCCGACCGACAGTCGCTCGACAACGTGCCGTCGAGTTGGGTTGGACAGGGCGTGAAACACTGCGTCGGTTGCTGCGGTTTGCACCATGTGCGATACCATCCAAGTGCATGGGTTGTCCGATCTGATGGAGGGATTCTACAGCCGATAAACACTTTTGTAAATACATAAGTATTTCTCATGATGACGGACTGCGTGTTGAAGGCATCGCACCCTGAACTGGGTGATGTCGGCCGGTGTCGTGCCGTGATGCGTCCGCCGTTCGCAATACGTGTCGTTGGCAAGACGGATTCCACCAATCTGCGGCTGCACTGGCATCGTGGCGAAGTGATCTTTAACTGGGAGTGCAATGTGCGCGAACTGCGCGTGCACGATCCGGCGACGGGCGAACAGCACGCGATTAATGACGAGGGGTTTCTGGCGACCAACATATGCGACGAGATTGGGTGGGAGATCGCGCCGCGCCAAAGGTCGGGCCATGGCGAAGATCTTGCGGCCGTAGACTCGAGAGTAGCCCTCAAACTTGCAAGACTTTTCACGGCAGAGTAGTTTGTAGTACCGGTCAAGAATCGCCTCAATCTCGGAGTTCGCCATGCCAAAGTCTCCGGCAAGACTCATTACTGCCGCCGTTGTCGCGGCCACCGGCATCTACTTCGGGCTCAGGTTGGCCATCTACGCTGAAGCGGACGACGCGCCTGGCGGTGTGATCATCGGCATACTCTTGATGCTTGGCTCTCTCGCCCTCGGCGCGTGGATCGCACTTCGTCGGGGGCGAACCACTGCCGAATCAACCAAGGGCTGAAGCGGGACGACTCGGCGGGCAACCCGGTCATCGCGGGCGTCGAGGAAGGTGTCACCGGCATGCGGGTCGGCGAACGACGCGTGCTGATCGTGCCTCCGTCGTTGAGTCATCGCTCGATGTATCCAGCAAACACCCCGCGAGACTCCACGCTGCGCATTGATCTTGAGTTGATGGCGATACGTCCGCGTGACAGTAATCGGCAGTAGGTGCGTACATCTGCACGTTGCCTTGACCCGCGACCAACGATTTCGAACCAGCGACTGCGCGGGCGGTGTTTGCCGGTCAGACGACGCGGTGCGTTTTGCTCAGCGTGGGCCGGCGCCCAGAAAGCGATCAAAGTGGGCAACGAGTTTGTTGAGCAAGTAAGTCGCATAGTACGGGCGTTGCGTCCACCCATGCGTCGCCGCAGGTGCAAACGCAAAATCAAAGTCTTTCCCCAATCGCATGAACTCCTCGGCCAGCGCTACCGCCGAGGAGAATGGCACGACGTCGTCCTGCATGCCGTGGATCAGCAGCAGGTGATCACGCAAGTTTCCCGCATACTGTTTCGCACCGCGCGTAAAGGCGGCGGCATGCGTTTGCGGCCGCCGAACAATGGCGACGTCGTCACTGCCAAAGAGAAAAGGATCGGTTGCCGCCGCCGCTGCAACGCCCGCCTGGAACAGCCCGGGCTTCTTGAGCAGCGAATAGACGGTGAGCGTTCCGCCGTAACTGCTCCCCCAAATACCAAAACGCTGTTCGTCAACGAAGGGTATGGACTTCATGTACTGCACTGCACTTTCCAGATCGTCCAGATCTCCACCGCCCCAGTCCATTAGGAACTTCTCACGAAACTCTCTTCCGTATCCTGTGCTGCCACGCACATCGACCTGCACAATGATGTAACCTTTGTCGATCGCCAGATGCTGTTGCAACAGGCCGTTCGTTCCGCCCCAGCGATTGCGCACCGTGTTGGAATACACGGGCCCGAACAACACGGGATACTTTTTCGTCGAATCAAGATTGGGCGGAAAGATCACGCGCGCGTGTAGCATCACGCCACTCGTGCGACCGGGAAACGTGACGTAGCGCGGTGCTACCCATGGAACCGCCGAAAATGCTGTCGTCGTCGAGGTTGTGATGCGCCGTTCCGTTGCACCGGCGCGCACGTCCAGCAGATACAACTCCGGTGGTTCTATGTCGCTCGACGACAAGAGCGCAACGGTCTGTCCATCGGGTGAGACGAATGGTGTGTGTGTCCCTCTGCGCGTCGTCAATTGCTGCGGAGCGCCACCACTGCCAGTGACACGAAAGAGATGGCGTTCTGACGGTCGTGGCGCAGAGCTGATGTAGTCGATACTACGCGTTGCTGCGCGCGGAATCGCGGCACCCGCCACATCGTGCGGGCCAGAGGTTAGCGCGACGGGTGTAGAGTCGCCGAGCGTGATGCGGTACACCCGATAGCGATCATCAAGGTCGCCGGTCATCAGCACACTCTTGCCGTCGGCGCTCCAAGTCGATGCGATGTCGTTGTACACGCGAGTCGCGCGCACATCACGCCAAGTCTGTCGTGGCGTTGGCGCCGAGGGCGTCAGGACAACCATGTTTCGTTCAATGGCGTCGTCGCTCTCGCGATCGATCAGCAGCGTGCCGGTGGACGACCACTCCATATTGACGATGCGTGTGCTGCTGGAGTCTGGAAGGCTCACCGTAGTGAGCGCCTTCGTTGCCACGTTGTAGAGACGCACCGTGCGTACTTCGTTGGCCGCGCCAGGCGCCCCGCGCCGTACGGTGTTCAACAACGATGTATCGCCCAGATAGTACGGCATGCCAAACGGCTTCACACCGCGTCGATCCACCTGATGCAGGGCGATTGTTTTTGAATCGGGTGACCAGGCATACGCGGGCGACGGGCCGCTCCACGTTGCACCGCCGATCTCGACATCGCGCCGGAAGTACGTGCCGAGTGGTACGGTGCCGATTGGCGCAACGGCCACTGACGTGACACGCGCGGGTTCACCACCACGTGACGGCATGAGCCAGAGGTCGCCATCGCGGAGAAACGACAGCAGCGTTCCATCGGGTGAGATCTCGACGTCGGAAAGTTCTCCGGCAGTGGTGGTGAGTGGTGTTGCCTCGCCACCCGTTGCCGCCACGCGCCAGAGCAGGTTGCGCTGCACGAACACAAGCGCGGCGCCGTCTGGTGTCCAACGCAGCGCACCGACCGGCGCGTTGTTCTGTGGCGGCAACACCCGACGTGGGATGGTGCCTTGTCGATCGACGATCCAGATCGTGCGTCCCGACTGACCGCGCTCATTCCACAAAAACGCAACCGACTGCGACGTAGGCGACCATGTCGGTGCGGTGGGCGTAATTCCGGTCAGCGCTGCGGCCGCGGTGATGCGTTCTACGGAGAGAAACGGCGGTACAGGCTGCGCGACGGCGTGCGCTGGATGTGCGCAGGCAACAACGAGGGCGACGGCGAGCGGCCACAGTGAGAGTCGAGTCATAGGAATTAAGATGCGCCGTTGGCGATCAATTCGCCGTTGCCGCGTGTTGCCCGTCTATTGGAATCGCAACGCAACGCCCAGAGCGTACATCTGAAAGCCGTCGCGGTTGAGGGGCGCAGTTGCGGCCATCTGTGCCCAGAACGCGAGCCCGGCGTGTGGCAGCGGAAGGAACGCGACGTCGGCACGTCCTTGCACGCCATATCGTGTTTCGCGGTATGGCGCCAACGATGACCGCTCGTACAGGAGACGAAATCGAGCTGGTCCCACAAGCAGTCGTGCGCGACCGTGTGCGTTCATCCACGCGACCAGTGCCGCAAACGAACTGATGGTTGGGTAGACCGGGCGACACTGATTCGATCCGAAGTCGACGGTGCACTCAGTGCCGGTGTCCATCGGTAAGTGGAGGTTAGCGGAAACGCCGACCCCTATCGCGTGCTTGGTCCACAGGCGCACAGGCGTCGCAACCACGCCATTAAACGCGAGTGCGGCCGGAACGGAACGCCGTACTACGCCACCATTTGTCGTCGCCAATCCAGTGCCGACGTCAACCTGGATGCGAGGCATGGTTGACTGCGCAGCCAGTGGTGCCGCGAGTATTGCAATGACCGCGAGCCGAGCGGCGCCGCGGAGCCATGTGAGCGACAGAAAGTTTGGCGAACAAATCGACACCTCTGTAGTCGCGCGCATCAAAGGATGCGAACGTCGGCGTGCACGACGTTCCAGTGCGGGCGATTCAGCACGAGGGTCTGGGCAGCATGCTCGTACAGTTCGACCGCAGCTTCGTAAGCGAATCCTGCCGACCCCAATCCGAGGACCTGCCCGCCTGCACCGGCGCAAATCTCGAGTGACGTGAGTTGTTGTTGACCACCCATGATACGGAAAGTATCGCCCCCGAATGAAAAGTGGAGGGTCAGGTTGGACGTCAACTCACTCCTCGCCGTTAACCTCGGACATCCATCGTCGACGAAGCTCGGCTGCGTCAAAGCTTCCGTTGAGCCTGGAAATCTTTCTGTTCGCGCAACGCGAACAACGATCGCCGAACTTGAAGAGAAATGATACTGATGGCGTTGTTCTGGTGACGACGTAAGCGAGTGTGCGTTGCATTGTTCGACTTGCGCCAGCGCCCAAAACTTGACAGGCAAGTTTTAGCTTGCTAACATCATCGCGTCTCACAGATGAACTCGAAAGCAGTAATTCGTCGTTTGGAGTCCGCGGGGTGGATCCTCAAAAAAGGTGCGAAGGTCGCATCACCACTTCGCGCATCCCCACCTACCGGGCAAGGTGACAGTGAAGCATTCAGCGCACGACTTCCCGATCGGCACGTTGCGAAGCATTGAACGACAGCCCGGGGTCCTACTCACCGGACCGCTTACGCCGGAGTGAACCCATGCACTACATCGCAACAACTCGGCGCGAAGGGAAACGCACACTTATTGAGTTCCCGGATTGTCCCGGTTGTCAGACGTTCGCCGATGCAGTCGAATCGCCGCCGGACGTGGCTCGCGACGCGCTCGAAGGCTGGTTAGACGTTCACCTCGAAGGCGGCGATGCACCACCGCGCCCTTCGGAGCGCATCAGACCTCCGGCTGGCGCGCGAATCCTGCGTGTACGGATCGATTCGTCGCTTGCGGTGCGCCTGCAAATTCGCTGGGCACGACAGGCAGCGGGGCTTTCCCAAGGCGAGCTGGCCAAGCGCATCGGCGTAACACGTCAACACGTCTCACTGCTGGAAAGCCGCGGTCGCAACGTGACCGTTGGGACGCTACGAAAGATCGCCGACGCACTCGGCGTGGAACTCGAGATTTCGCTTGAGCACCGCGCTGCCTCCTATGTAGCGTCATCTGTCAAGCCTCTGCGTAAGAAGTGAGTGCGGGGTGTACGCGATAACACGGGTCAGCGCCGTTGCGTTTTCCGGGTAAGCAATTCGTCATCAACTGGTCGCTTCGTTCACACGTTCCGAGCCTGCAGGCCCGTGAACTACCTCCTATCCGTGTCGACGTTTCGTCGAACACCCGAACTTGGTGAATCCGCTCAAAGGCGAGTTGAAGCGCAGTGGGGAGGGGATCCCTTCTAACATACGGTACCCGAAGCGAGGCCTCGGAGACCCGGCAGCAAATGCGGGCCGCTCCCACCCAGTCGGCGACGAAATTGTGCCGCGACGTTAGGCGCGCAGCATGGCACCCTCCGGCATCGTCTGCGTTTCGAGATAGCGCCACAGCGCGATCAACAGTTTGCGCGCGAGCGCGACAATGCCGATTTTGCGCACCCGACTACTCCCCGTGCCGAAGCGCTGCTGATACCACTGCGCGAGCGCGCTGTGTGGCTGAAACCGGAGCCACGCCCACGCGGTGTTGATCATCAACCCGCGCACCCAGCGATTCCC
>JAYSVL010000534.1:0-3484 GCA_043718595.1 Gemmatimonadaceae bacterium | reverse complement strand
GCGCAGGGGCATGCGACGGGGCTCGTCACAAGCAAGGGTCGCGGCATGACGACGCGTTCGCTCTCGCACGTGGCGCTCGCCGACGCGTTTGACACGATCGTCACATACGAGGACACCACGCGTCACAAACCGCTTGCCGAACCGGTCCTGCTCGCCCTCGACCGGCTCGGCATGGCGGCCAATGCGGCGTTGTACGTTGGCGATTCGACGCACGACATCTATTCGGGCAATGCCGCCAGTGTTGCCACCGCAGCCGCGCTGTGGGGGCCGTATTCGCGGAGTGAGTTGGCGGCAGCGCGTCCTGCGTACTGGCTGCACGGAATGCATGAACTGCCTGCGGTGGTATTGCAGCTTCTGGCGCGAAAGGAGTAGCTCGGCGCGAACAGATATGCGCGAGTGCGCAAGTGCCGGATCTTACCGGTGTCCGAGACCAGGGCGAAGTGTTCTGGAATGACGCGAGGCGCGTAGTCGTCAGTGCCTGATGCCAGACGCTGTAAAACACTCTCGTGGATCTTGGGCAGCGAGTTCGCAAACGACTTGCCGCTCGCAGAGGGTTCGACAGTGCGCGGACCGTACCGAGTACGCGCGCAGGCCGCATCGCGAATTGTATATCCTGCCGTTGGCGTCGGCTGATTCTTGCCACGCGTTGCGCACGTCGGTGCGAAGCTTCAGGGGCAAGTATCGGTCGGTGGCACAAGCTTGATCGGCGATCCATTTCAGCGGCACGTACGACATCGCATCGTCGGGGTAGCCGCCGACGACGTTTGAGTGCATGCCCGTGAGCCACACTTGCGTGAGCCAGACGTTGGTTTTCATGCGCTTTGCGCGGCACCATACGACGCAACGTGGGGAAACGGGTCCATGAAGCTGGAGGTTCATTTTAATCGTGTACGCCAGCCTCAAAGCGACGAAAAGAAAACGCTGAAAGCGCGACCGGCCATTACGGTGGCGGCAGAAACCCGACTTGTTCAATCAGACGCAGAAAACGAGGATCACCCCTGAGGCCACTGAACGCGGGATCGACCGCAAGGTGCGGAAGCCACGTGGCGCCGCGTTCGTAGCCACGCTCGATCCATTCGAGACTCTTGTCGTTGTCGCCGAGTGCGGCGTAGACCATCGCCGGATACAGGGCGGACCGCTCGGCATTATCTGGCTGCCGCTCCAATTCCCGGGCAATTGCGCGCGCTTCCGCCGAGCGGCCCGCGCGCGCGAGGACGTACCGGCCTCACTGTCACCGAGGTGCAGCGCCTGTTGGAGCGGCCCGCGCGCGCGAGGACGTACCCCAGAGTTCCGCGCGACTGAACGTCCACCGGCACTCGTCGGTTCGTTGCTCGCGCAATTTCGACCGCCTCCGCAAACCGCCCTTGCGCAGCGACTGCGTGCGCAAGCCGATTCTGTGCAGACTTTGACTCGGGATTGATTAGCAGAGTGGCGCGAAACTGCGCTTCGGCGTCGGCAAACCGGCCACTCAGATACAGCACCAGGCCATAACCTTGATTGATTGGCACACCACGCGGATTCAGACGTACCGCGTGTTGTCCCTCCCGTATCGCTTCCTCGACCCGTCCGACTGTGGCGAGAACTATGGCATACCACTGGCGCGCGGCGGCGTAGGTGGAATCCAACGCGATCGCGCGTCTTAAGCTCGCAAGAGTGTTGCCGCTATCACGGGGTGTTAAGAATGACCCGACAACCCCGGCGGACGCGTGACTCTCCGCGATCAAACTATCGAGTCGAAGACTCGTGTTCGCGGCATCTCTGGCCTTCAACAGTAACGGACGCGGCGATGCGTTGTTCTGGGCCTGAATGGTGTAGGTGTCAGCAAGTCCGCTGTACGCAAGCGCAAATGTCGAATCCTCGGCGATTGCTGCAGTGAAGTACGATACGGCCTTCCGATGATCGGCAGGAGTGCGTTTGTTCCAGAAAAAGCGGTCCTGCACATACAGATTGTACGCCTCGGGACTCTTCGTTGGCCCCTTCGTGAGTCGCCCGCGGACTTCTGGAGACAGCGTCAACCGCAGGGTTCGTACGACTGCGTCTGCAATTTCTACCTGAACCCCGAGCACGTCACGACCGGGTCGAATGTATTGCTCCGACCAGAGTTTGTACCCGTTCGACGCGTCGACAAGTCTGACACTCACGCGAAGCTCTTCTTTGACGGAGCGCACGCTGCCCTCGAGAAACATCGCAACGCGTAGCTCCTTGGCGATATCGAGTGCCAACCCTTGCTTTTCCTTCATAGCGAACGCTGAAGTCCGCGATGTCACCTGCAGATCGGGAACCTTGCTGAGTGCGCTGATGAGTTCTTCAGTCATGCCGTCCGCTAGATGTTCGCCGGTGCCGCCCGGATCGTAGTTGCGAAACGGCAGCACTGCGATCGTTTTCTCCCGTCCGTCGCCACCGCCGCGGCAGGAACTATCTGGGCCTCTCCCGGTCGATTGCGAAACGGTTGGTACGTCACCGTTAGTGCCGTGGCCACAACGACGACGAGCACACCAAGCGCGATCTGAACGCGAGTCCGCACGCGCGATACGGACGTCGCGTTGGAAACAATGACTGGCTCACTCACCTCGTCCGGCACTGCACGCAGCGCGAGTAGCGCGTCGCTGAACTGATATGCGTCGGCAAAACGGTCAGCTGGGTCATTTGAAAGTGCGCGCATGATCACACGCTCGACGGCATCCGGCACCTCCGGCCGTTCGGTGCGCATCGATGGTGGTGCGGCCATGATTCGCTTTGCAACGGCCGCGTGTCCGCCCCCGGCAGGGAACGGTGGGTGTCCGACGATCATCTCGAACAGCACACATCCCAGACTGTACTGGTCCGTGCGCCCGTCCGTGTCCTGACTGGCCGTAAGCTGCTCCGGGCTCATGTACCTCACGGTTCCGACGGCAAAACCGGTTCCAGTCAGTCGTTGATCGGCACCAGTGCCCAACGCCTTGGCGATTCCGAAATCGGCAATGAGTGAGTGGTATCGCACACCCGTTCCGCCTCCCGGCGGGTATGTCGCAAGCAGAATATTCTCGGGCTTGATGTCGCGGTGTACCACGCCTGCGTTGTGCGCATATGCGAGCGCGTCCGCGATCTCACATCCGACACGAAGTGCCTCCTCAATCGGCAACCGTTCCTCCCGATCAAGTCGCGCGCGCAGCGTGGCGCCCTCGACGAACGGCATGGCAAAGAAGGGGCGTCCATCCGCTTCGCCAGAATCGAAAAGTGCGAGAATGTTCGGGTGGTGCAGTCGCGCAGCGATGCCAATCTCCTGGAGAAACCTGCCGCTCACGACTTCGGAGATGATCGCTCGATCGAGCAGCTTCAGCGCGACCCTTCGGCTGTGCTTCAGGTCATGGGCTAAATACACGACCGCCATACCGCCGCGCCCGATTTCTCGTTCAATCGCATAGCGACCGACCAGCGCCTCATTGAGCCGTGCGATCTCGGTACTCATTCGCCGGTCGCCAGCCAAATGACAGAATTCTTCCGG
>JAYSVL010000533.1:0-3486 GCA_043718595.1 Gemmatimonadaceae bacterium | reverse complement strand
TTGATGACATCGACACGGAGAACGAGACATTGCTGCTCGATCTCGCCGTGCAGTCGGTGGCGTACGCGCTGGGCATCGAAATGGGCGAGGTGTACGATCAGTTGCAGACGTGGCTGATGCACGACTGGTCGCGCGACCCGTTTGCGCGCGGTGCGTACTCGTATGTGCTGCTTGGCGGCCTGCATGCGCACAAAACATTGGGCGATGCAATCGACGGAACGATCGTCATTGCCGGTGAGGCAACGGCTGGTGACGGGTACAACGCAACAATGGAGGGAGCAGTGCGTTCCGGTCGCCGTGCTGCGTCCGCGCTGTTGTCGTCCGCCCGCTGAAAACGCGCGCGCGCCTACAGGCTGAACGAGAAGTCGGCGCGTCGCAGCAGTCTATTGCATGCCTCACACCCTTCTTTCTATCACGGAGTCGCCCGGAGCTCGAAGCTGCGCTTCTGAAAGCTCCCAGCATGCCGTTCTTAGTTGCAGTTCTCAGTTGCCGTTCTCAGGGCGCAGCCGCGTGCTTCGTGTGCGTGGATGAATCTGATGGCTGCCTGTGCAGCACTACACTACGTCGCGGCAACGCTCTCGTCGTCAGAGGTCGCAAATAGTGTCCACGCCGTCATGAACAGCGCCGCAATCACTGGGCCGACCACGAACCCATTGATGCCAAAGATCGCGATGCCACCCACCGTGGACATGAGCACCAGATAGTCCGGGATCCGCGTTTCCTTGCCGACTAAAATTGGACGCAGTACGTTGTCGATCAGTCCGATCACGAGCACGCCGAACAGGATAAGTCCGACCCCTTTCCAGAGTTCACCCGTGGCCAGCAAATACGCAGATACGGGAATCCAGACGAGCGCTGCTCCAATGGCTGGCAGGAGCGACAGGAACGCCATGAGCACGCCCCAGATGAGCGCGCCCTGTACGCCAAGCACCCAGAACGCCATACCGCCAAGTGCACCCTGAACAGCAGCCACGATGACGTTGCCTTTGATCGTCGCGCGTGTAACCGTCGTGAACTGGTTGAGGAGATAGTGCGTTTGTGGGCGCGCCAGCGGGATCGCTTCTCGCACCGTTTTTGATAGCGCGGCACCGTCGCGCAGCATGAAGAAGAGCACGTACAGCATGAAAAAGACGCTCGTCATGAACGAGAACGTATTCTGCCCCACGTTGACCGCCTGCGCGGCAATCATCTGACTGCCCTGCCCGACTATGCTTTGAATTTTGTCCTGCATACCGCGCATCTGCCCGACACCGAATCGATCGAGCAAGTTCGTAATCCACTTCGGTGATGCGGCGCGTATCTGTTCAAAGTACTGTGCGAAGTTGATTTTCCCGCTGCGAATGTTTCCCGCGAGGTCCACCAGATCTTGCACCAGCGATGCGCCGATCAGCGTGAGCGGGAGCACTACCACCACCACACACAACAGCATGGTGAGTATCGCCGACAGCGTGGTCCGTTGCCGAGTGGCTTTGCACAGCCGACGGTAGAGCGGCGTGAAGAGCATCGCGAGTGCGACCGCCCACATGATCGCGCCAAAAAACGGCAACAGGATCCAGAAGAATCCGACCGTGACCAGCGCGAGGAATATCAGGAAGGAAGCCCGTTGCAGGGCCGGCGTTCTCATAGCTGTGGCCAGATCGTGAAGTGCGGAAGCCGTGCGCGCGACACGTTGCCTCGCATCGTAGCGAGGGTGGAGTCAAGCACGAGCAGATCAGCGCGAGTGAGTTCCAGTCTGTGTTCGTTGGGCTGATCTTTGGTACCGACAACGTAGTCAGTATATGGAAGCGCCGTTTGTTCAACGTGTGTGCCGAGAATCGCCGTCACCGGCCGCGTGGCGGTGAATGCCACGAGTCGCGCGATGCTGCGTACATAGGCTGCCGTGTCGCGCACGTACAGTCGTCCGGGATAGAACGTGTCGCCGGAGAGCAGTACACCTGTGGCTCTATCATAGAAGGCGAGACTTGCCGGTTGATGTCCGGGGATGCCGATCACATCAAGGATTCGCCCACCCAAATCGAATGTCGTGGTGGGTTCTGGCCATGTGCGAAAATTGAAAAACGCACGCGTACTGGTCGTGTCTTTCTCGACGAGTGTCACGCCGGTGCGAGTGCGAAACTGATCGTCGCCGGCCACGTGATCACCGTGTCCGTGACTGTGCGCAACAACAAGCGTTGCGGGCGTTCCGCTGTGTGTGCGACGCCAGGCGTTGAGCACACTGTCCACCACACCGGCGACGTTGATGCCACCGGCGCCCGTATCGAGCAGCAACGCACGCTCGCGTCCAAACAACAAATAGAGAAACGGCTTTTCATAGTTGGTGCACGCCGGTTGCCGCAGGATGTAGAATCCAGTGCTATACGCGTGCACCTGAAACGCAGGCGTGCCCGTGCACGTGGCGCCACCCGCATACCATGTCGCGGGCATGCGTCCCCGTGGCGCATTCGAGGGAGCAGGCGTTGTTCGCCGCGCGCCGGAGCAACTGACCAACAGCATCGTTGCCGCAATCGCTCGCGCCTTCGCTGTTCGCGCGTGCATCGCTTTCATCGGCGGCGCGGCAGGCGAAGCGTGGGCGGCAACCACGTGCCCTTGTCACCCTCAATGCCCAACGCCGGACAGACCACCTCCAATCGTTCGGCGGTCACAGCAATGAGCACGACACTGGTATCACGATCGGCATAAAACGCGTTCCACGCTGGTTCCCAATGTGCGTCCTTGGCTGTGCGGTCGCGAACCACGCGCGCCCGGCCGATGAGCGAGACGTACCCGGCCAACTTGGGATCGAAGTAGTGCAGCACCACACGACCGTCGCGCGTGATATCGGTCACCTTGCGCGTGCGGGGGTTGGTGGCGAACCACACCGTCCATGACGCGTCGGGTGGGAGCGGCTGCACTTGTCGCGTGCGCGGTGCACCCGCGTTGTCGAGTGTGACAAACGTGGCAAATACCGCGTCGGCGACAATTCGCCGTGCGGCGGACTCAATTCGTGCGTTCGCTGCGGAATCGACGCGAGGATTTTGTGCGCGAACTTGCGTCGTGCCGCCGAGCGTGGCGCAGACGCAGACAACACACAGTGCGCGCACGATCACTATTTGTCGGGTGTCTTGTCGGTCGTCGCGTCTGGTTCGCCCTTCACCGGCGTATGCGCAAATTGATGTCCCATCGCGCCATGACGACGCGCGGCTTCAGCGTGCTTCATCGCCTTTTCGTGCTGGCCGTGTTCGTCGTGATGCGCTGCTTGCAGATGGTGATGCGCGGCGGCTTGGTACTGCGCCGCGGCCTGAAAATGGTCGGAGTACTGGCCGCTGTGGTCGGTACCGGAGTTGCGTTGTTTGCCGGACATTTGTCGCTGCTCGCTGGACGTGAGTGACGGCGCAGAACGACGAGGTGTCGTCGATCTGACCCTGAATGTTAGTCGGAGTGAATACGCGGAGCGTTCGATTCGGAGAGCCGTCTCTGCCTTGGGACTACTCCTGCTCAAATCCCTGT
>JAYSVL010000532.1:0-3491 GCA_043718595.1 Gemmatimonadaceae bacterium | reverse complement strand
AGTGCGCCGCCGGACACGACGGATGCCGCGAACACGACCCACGACGCGGCCAATGCACCGCCCAGCGTGATCGACTGCCGCTTCAGTTGTTTCGTGAGCTCCATCGACATGATGGAGTATCACTGCCCGGCTCGGCCGACGACAAGCGCGGTTGCAATTATCGGTCGTGCGAGCCTTGACGATGGCCGGACCTGCATCGACCGTTGGTGATGAATTCCATGATGCACTCCCTGTTTGGTTGGTGGAAAGCGGGCGACGCTCGTGCACATCGCGCCCTGATCGCGGCCGCCGCTGGCTGGATGCTCGACGCGTTCGACGTCATGCTGTATGCGCTGGTGATTCCGTCGGTGATCGCGGAATTTGGACTCAGCAAGGGGCAGGCGGGGCTCCTTGGCTCCGTAACGTTGCTGGCGGCGGCCGGTGGTGGCATTGCCTTTGGATTTGTGTCCGACCGCTTTGGGCGCACACGCGCGCTGATGGGCAGTGTGCTGATTTATTCAGTGGCGACGGCACTTTGTGGGCTGTCGCAGAACCTCACGCAATTAATGGTGTTTCGCACGATTCTCGGTATTGGCATGGGTGGCGAGTGGGCGAGTGGTGCGGCGCTGGTGAGTGAGAGTTGGCCCGACGAGCATCGTGGCAAGGCGCTCGGCTTTATGCAGAGCGCGTGGGCGATTGGTTATGGACTTGCCGCGCTGGTCACGGCGTTTGTGTTGCCCGCGTATGGCTGGCGCGTGGTGTTTTTCATAGGCGTGTTGCCGGCGTTGTTAACCGTGTGGGTGCGGCGGAACGTAGAAGAGCCAGAACTCTGGAAAGCGGCGCGCGCCGCGGCGGTGCGTGCGCCGCGCGAACAACGACCGGGATTGTCGCTCGCCTTTCGCGGGCCGCTTGCCCGTGTGACGATCGCGGTGACGTTCATGAATGCGTGTACGCTGTTTGGCTGGTGGGGACTCAACACATGGATTCCGTCGTATTTGTCGATGTCGACGGAGCAGGGTGGCAACGGTTTTTCGGCGCAGACAATGTCCGGCCTTGTGATTGCGATGCAAGTGGGGATGTGGCTCGGCTACGTCACGTTCGGGTTCGTCAGCGATGCAGTCGGGCGTAAGCGCACGTATGTGACGTACTTGTTGTGCGCGAGTGTCTTGTTGCCTTTGTATGGCGTGACCCGTTCGCCGTGGCTCTTGTTGCTGCTCGGGCCACTCGTCGCATTCTTCGGCACCGGGTACTACAGCGGTTTCGGCGCACTCACGGCGGAATTGTATCCGACGAGCATTCGCGGCACAGCGCAGGGATTCACCTACAATCTTGGTCGCATTGCGAGTGCTGCGGCGCCGTTCACGGTGGGCACCATGGCCGCGTCGCGCGGATTTTCGGCCGCGTTTGCAGTGACGGGTTTTGCATTCTTGCTCGCCGCGATGGCGTGGCGGTTCATTCCGGAGACCCGCGGGCGTCAGCTCACATAGCAGACCCTGCGTTCCCGATCACTCACCGTGCGACCGGTGAAGATGCAATCCGATGATGGTGTAGCGAGCGGCCGGGATGACGAGCGTGACCGCGCGACAGCGACTAGGTGATGTGCATCACTCCTGCAAACTTTACGCTGCAAAATGAGACTTGCGCACCGGGCGCGCGCGACGCACAGTAGCACCTGCGGACGCCCGTCCGTGTTGGCCGGTTTCAAAATTTCTGATGGGGAGGCAACGTGAAGAAGCTCGTGACACGGCTCGTGCTTGTGGCCATTGTGGCGATGACATTCGCGCCGGCAAAGGCGGAAGCTGCTAGCTGGTGGATTGTGAAGTGGGCGCAGTGCTACCGTCTTGGTGGTGCCTACTGCCGGTAGAGCGCGGATGGAGCAGCAGGGTTCATTCCGAGACGAGTGGTCGTCAGCTCACGTGATCCTGCGCTGGATAGCAACGGATAAACCGCAATTTTCGTGGGATATGAACAGATAGAAACCGATTTACAAGGGATACAGCAAACAACAAAAAGTTGTTTTTTTGGTTTTGTTGTATCCGTCTCGATCAGCTCCTATCGGTTCGTATCCCACGAAAATTGCAGGTAATCCGTTGTTATCCCAAACAACGATCGCTAGCGCGGCTCGAGCAGCGGCAACACGGAGAACGATTGCACCGGACCGATCTGCGTGAGCGTCGTGCCAACCATCTTGGCGATTGACGCGCGATAGACACCGGTACCAACGCGCGCCGGCGCTGCACCACCGCGCCCACCGCCACCACCGCCTGCGCCTACCCCCGCTCCTGCAGGAGGTTGGCAAGGTGCGATCGTCGCCGGTGCGGCTGTCGTGGCGACAGGAGCGGCGGTGGGTGGCGCGGCGCCGCCGCCACGACCCGCACCAGCGCCACGACCTGCGGCGCTGTCAGACGCAACAGCGTCCGCATTGAGATTCCACGTGATGCGACGCAGCCCGGCTTCCTTGCTCAACTCACAGCGTCGCACGGTTTGCCCGGTGCTGCTGGTGACCGTGAGCAACAGCTTGGTGTCGACCGCATAGTCCTGCTTCACATGGTACGTGAGCACCGCACCAACGGGTGGATTCGGTGTCGTGTAGTTGCCACTCAACGTACCGACGCCAGCTGCACCGGCGGGCGCCACACCGCCCGGAGTGAACGCATACGCGTGTCGCAGCGGAAAGAGTCGTGCTTCTTCGGCAAGTGACTGCGCGGTGATTTCGCGCAGGGCGGTGTAGTCATCGAGCACATAGAAACCGCGCCCAAAGGTGGCCATCACCACGTCGCTCTCACGACGCTGAATCGTGATGTCGCGCACCTGCGTTGACGGCAATCCTCCTTTGAGCTTCACCCACTGCTGTCCGCCGTTCGGCGTGAAGAACAGCCCGAACTCCGTGCCCACAAACAACAAGTCACTGTTGACGTGATCTTGCGTGATAGACCAGACATCGTGTTTCGCGGGCAGGTTACCGGTGATGTTGGTCCATGTACGCCCACGATCGGCGCTCTTGACGATGTACGGCGCATAGTTGCCACGCTGCCAATCGTTGAACGTCACAAAGATCGTGTTCGCATCACGCGGTGAGGCAGCCACATCGCTCACATACGAGAACTTGGGAACGCCCGGAAAGTCTTCAACGCGGCGCCATGTCTTGCTGCCGTCTTCGGAGATCTGCACGAGACCGTCGTCCGTGCCCACAATGAGCAATCCTTCAAGCAGCGGCGATTCATCCAGCGCCACGATGTTACTGAGCGCTGTTGTGGAACCGTTGAGCGCGACCGATCCCGCCGGCCAGACCTTGCCCATGATCGGCAATTCGCGCGCAATCAGGTTGCGCGAGAGGTCGGGACTGATGCGCGTCCACGAGTCGCCGCGATTGTCGCTGCGATAGAGATAGTTGCTGGCGAAATAGATGCGTGTCGCGCTGTGCGGACTGAGAATAAACGGTGCATCCCAATTGGTGCGGTCGGCCCCACCGCGTCCACCGCCCGCAGCACCACCACCACCACCACCACCAC
>JAYSVL010000531.1:0-10828 GCA_043718595.1 Gemmatimonadaceae bacterium | reverse complement strand
CTCTCGATCGGCAACTTTTCGCTCGGGCGCGATACACTCACCTTGCCGCGCGCGCGCGCCGAAGCGCCGACGGCGTTGTCGCTCCGCGAGCTTGCCACGGACACCGTGCCACGAACGCGGCGCAAGTCGTTCGCCGTGAGTGATGCCTACCAAACGCGTATAACCATTCATCGTCGGCTGAGTTGGGCGATGTTGCCGCTGTTTGCCGCATCGTATTTCAGCGGCGACCAGCTGTTTGCGAAAGGCTCGAGTGCCCCGCAGTGGGCGCGTTCGTTGCATCGCCCGGCGGCCACGGGCGCGGCCGTGCTGTTCACGGCAAACATGTTTACGGGTACATGGAATTTGTGGGAGAGCCGCAGCAATCCGAATGGACGCACGCGGCGCATTGTCCACAGCGTGTTGTTCACGGCCGCCAGCGCAGGCTTTGTGTATGGCGGGACCAAGCTTGCCAATGAAGCCGAACAATCACAATCGAAACGTGAACAACACCGAAACCTGGCGCTGGGTTCGATCGGTGTTTCGACGGTGAGCTGGCTCATCATGCTGATCGGTAACTGAACGCATGATGTTCGACGCAACGCCACTGCTCGACCGCGCGATCGCGATCGCCCAACCCTGGGCCGACGTGTTCGCCGATCACCACGTGGTGTCCACGAGCGTGATCGCGGCGCACATCGTGTCGATGTTCGTCGCCGGAGGCATGGCTATCGGCGCTGATCGAGCAATTCTGCGCTCGAAACCCGGTACGGCCGACGCGGTGCGCGCGGTTGTGGCGGATCTGTCGACGACGCACTCCGTCGTGATCGGCGGGCTTGCCAGCACGGTGCTCACGGGCGCCGCCTTGCTGGCGTCGGACGTGGGGACTTTTGCCGTGTCGCGGGTATTCTGGATCAAGATGTCGGCGGTGGTCCTGCTGCTGCTGAATGGCCTTCGCATGCAACGTGCGGAGAAGCGGGTGATGGGCAGTCTTGCGGGTGTACCCATTCGCACGACTGAGATGCAGGTACCCTTTCCCAAGAAGGAGTGGGGAGGCATACGCAGCGCTGCTGGAACCAGTCTTGTTATGTGGCTGGTGATCGTTGTCCTCGGCGTCGTCCTGACCAATGGTTGACGCGTTCGTTGGTTCGCCTTCTGACTTTCGCTTGCTTCTTCATGCATGATTTCGGTACTCCTCGTTCCACGAATTGCGGCGCGGAATGCGTCGTTGGTCGTCGCATGTTTCTGCTCGACGCGTTGACGACGGCTGCAACGCTTGTTGGGTTGTCGGCGCTGGCCCCATGGCGCGAGGTCGCGGCACTGGAACCGCGGTCAATCGCGGGTGCAATCAAGTACCCCATTCCGACCGTGGACGGCGTGTCCATCGACTCGAAGAACGAGGTCATCCTGGCACGCAGCGCCGGCGTCGTCTACGCGTTTTCCCTATCGTGTCCGCACCAGAATACAGCCCTCCGGGCGCTGCCCGGCACGAAAGGTTTCCAGTGTCCGCGACACAAGTCGCGCTACAAGCCGGATGGCACGTTCATCGACGGAAAGGCCACGCGCAACATGGACCGGCTGCACATCGTGCGCGACGGCGACGCGGTGGCCGTGGATCCGGACACGTTTTTTCAGAGCGACGAGCAGCCAGACAAGTGGGTTGCCGCGCAAGTCAAGCTTTGACGTCGTTCTCATCACGTCCTTCACGGAAAGGTTTCATGCGACCACTCCCTCTCGCCACGCCCGTTGCCGTCGATACGGTGCTGCCACCATGCGTCGATCGCCGAGCATTTCTCTCCAGTAGTGCCGTGCTGGCAGCGGGGGTGCTGATGGCGAGTGCCTGCGGCGACGGGACGATCGGCGGCGGCGTGACAAGTTCCGGGCCGGTCTCCGCCACGGTGAGACTGGCCGACTATCCAACACTCTCCACCGTTGGCGCGATTGTGAGACTGACCGGCGTGTCGACACCCATTGCGGTGGTGCGTGAATCGGCCAGTGTGTACCGCGCGTTCTCCCTGGTGTGCCCACATGAGGGTACCACCGTTGGTCCGTCGGGCTCGGGCTTTCTGTGTCCCAATCACGAAGCACGCTTCAACGCCGCGGGCAAGTGGGTTGGTGGTCAAGTCACGTCATCGCTGCGGGAATTCACCGTCACATCAAACGCGGCGGCTGGCACTCTGGCGATCGCGAGTTAAGTCCGAAGTCGCGGCGTGCCCTCGCGGTACTTATTCCGCAGGGGCACGGACCGGCAGTAGGTTTCGCGTCGCGGGCTGTTCGTCCGCGACGCGTTTCTTTCGACTTCAATCACCTCAGGAACTACACAAGTGCTTTCCCATATCTCGCGCCGCACGCGTCACGCCCGCTCGTTCGTGTTCTTCGTGGCGCCGGTGCTGTTCGCGTTTCCGTTGTACAACCACGCTGTGGCACAGTCGCGCAGCCGACCGGTCGCGATGGGCACCAACGATGTCTCGGGTATCGCCGCGCATCCGGCGGTGAAGTCCGCGCTCGGCGCGATTGAACGAGACAATAGCTGGACGCTCGAGCAGCAAGTCACGCTCTGTGAAATTCCCGCTCCGCCCTTCAAGGAAACGGCGCGCGGCCTCGCCTATCGCGATCGACTCACCGCGCTCGGTGTGCAACATGTGCGCATCGACGGCACCGGTAACGTGATTGGTGAGATACGCGGCGCGTTGCCTGGACCTTCGATCCTGCTCAGCAGCCATCTGGACACGGTTTTTCCCGAAGGTACCAACGTCAAGGTGAAGCGCGAGGGGACCAAGTTCACGGCGCCCGGTATCGCCGATGATTGTCGCGGACTTGCGGTCACCTTGGCTGTCGCGCGACAGCTCATGACGGCGAAGATTCCGTTTGCCGGTCGCGTGCTCGTGGTAGCGACGGTGGGTGAAGAGGGCGCCGGCAACTTGCGCGGCGCGCATGCCATCTTGCGATCTGCATTGCGTGACTCGATCGATGCGTTCATTTCGGTGGACGGCACCGGGTTTACCATCACCAACGTCGGCGTGGGCAGCAATCGCTATCGCGTGAGTTACGTTGGCCCTGGCGGTCACAGCTACGGTGCCTTTGGCATGCCCAATCCAATTCACGCGCTGGGCCGCGCCATCGCCAAAATCGCCGACCTCGAAGCCACGACGTCACCCAAGGTCACCTTCAACGTCGGCGTCATCACCGGTGGCACCTCGGTGAATTCGATTGCGGCCGAAGGTGCAATGGACATTGACCTGCGTAGCGAGTCAGCCACGGCACTCGCGAACATCGACCGTCGTTTGCAACTCGCGCTGAAACAGGCGCTCGCGGAAGAGCGTGCTCGCTGGCCCAAGTCGAAGGTTGCGCTCAACCTGCGGATTGACACCATCGGCATTCGGCCAGCGGGCAGCACGCCAGATACAAGCTTCGTCGTGCGGACCGCCCTGGCAGCTGCAAAGGCGATGAACGTCTACGCGCCGCTGACCGCGAGCAGCACGGACGCCAACGCAGCGATGGGGTTGCACATTCCGGCGATCACCGTGGACGGCGGAGGCATTTCGAAGGGATCGCATTCGCTGGAGGAATGGTACGACGACCGCACCGACGGCTTCAAAGGACCGCAGTGGGTGTTGCTGTTGGTGCTCGGGTTGCTCGGCGTGCGCTAACGAAAGAGCGACGCGAGTTCTGAAACCTCGAGCGGTCGAGGCGTCGGCAAGAGTCCAGCGCGATGCGCGGCCTCACCGAGTAGCTGCGCGGTGGTAGCGCCTTGCTTACGTCGTTCTGCGATCGACGTGTCACCATTCGCTTTGCTCAATTTTGCGCCATCGGGATGCACGAGCAGTGGATGGTGCAACACCAGCGGCTGTTGTTCGCGTCCGAGCATACGCGCGAGCATGCGCTGTCGCCCGACGCTCGCCAGCAGATCCGCGCCGCGGATGATCACGTCGATCGACTGCGCATAGTCATCCACGGTGACGGCAAACTGGTAGGTCCAGTTACCGTGACGGTCGCGCACCAACAGGTCGCCGCATTGCGCGCTTGGCTGCTGTGTCTGCGGGCCGAGGAGTATGTCGTCGAAGTGCTCAATGTCAGCCGGGAGTTGTACGCGGCGCGCGTGCGTGAGCGCAGGATCGATTGCCTGCGAGCGACACGTGCCCGGGTACACGATCTCATCATACCGATCTCGCGAACGTGTTGTCGTGGCGCGCGCGATGTCGCTGCGCGTGCACTGACACGCGTACACCAGATGTGCGGCATCAAGCGCGGCCAGCGCCGACGCGTATCGAGCGTGGTTATCGGACTGCCGCATCGCGTGTGGATGCCGTGCGTACGACGCGCACGGTGCCTCATCGCCGTCGAGGCCGAGCCACGCAAGATCATCAAGCAGCGCCGATTCAAACTCTGGTCGACAGCGTGCGCGATCGTGGTCTTCAATGCGCAAGACCACCACGCCGCCGTACGCGCGCGCGATCCCCCAGACAAAAATGGCGTTGACGAGATGGCCGAGATGCAGACGGCCGGTTGGCGCCGGCGCAAATCGCGTTCGCCATGGCGTCGCTGGTAACTTTGAGGCGAGTGACACCGCAAGCGTGGTCGCGGGCACCGTCGGTAACGTCACACGCGACAGCGCTACTTCCAGCTCAACACGTCCGCGTTCGCGCCATCACCGCCAGGCTTGCCATCGGCGCCGTACGACAACAGATCGTAACCCTGCGGATTGGCGCGGCCGGGGAAGACGTAGATGTAGTCGTGGCCCCACGGGTCTTTGGGCACCGCTTTGCGCAGATACGGCTGCACCCAGTTTGCGGGCGGCTCGATGGCCGGACGTTGCCAAAGCGCATCGAGTCCCTGCGCTGACGACGGATACGCGCCGTTATCAAGTCGGTACGCGTCAAGAGCGGTACCGAACGTCTCAATTTGCGTTTTGGCGGTCGCCACGCGCGCATCACCGACATTGCGAAAGATGCTCGGCGCAACCAGTGTAGCGAGAATGGAAATGACCACGATTACGACCAGCACTTCGATCAGTGTGAAGGCTGCTCGCCCGCGTTGCGCGCTCGCCATATGTCGCGGGTTAGCCGCGATGTCGAAGCGTATCAACGTCAAACAGTTTTGGGTCGACCCAGCCGACGACGTCCGTGGAACGGACCTGACGCCAACCACCGCGCGTCTCGCCGAGCATCGCTCGCGAGGCTGGATTGATGACACCAACCACGTTGCCACGGAGACTCGCATCGTTGCGCACGTTGACCCATGTTCTGGCGACCATCGGTACCCAGTTCGCCATCGTCGTTGAGACGACGGAGTCGACCACCGAGGGCAACGTTGGCATCGCGTTCGCTGAGTCTTGCGCGACACTTGCAATTGGCATCGCGTTCGCTGAGTCTTGCACGACACTTGCGCCGGACGGCACCACAGCAAGCGCGTTCGAGGTATCTACCGTTGCCGTGTTTTCGGCAGCATCGCTGATCGCCAATATTGGCGAGTGCGTGTGCGTCGTACTCGCGGCGGACGGAACGCCCGTTGTTACGACATTCGCCACACTCCATGACCGCGCGAGAATGCCCTGCGCGGCGGCACCGTATCGCATTACGCCGATCGTGGCGAATGCGACAAGACCAACGCCGAGTGTCGCGCGGGTGACCGCCGCCGAACGCCAACGGGAAGGGCTCGCCTTTGCGCACCAGTGACACTGCAGGTCGCGACGATGCATGATACCGCAACCGGAACAGCGCCGGAGTGCCATCCGCTCGCCGGCAGCGCTGAACACGTCGAACGAATGCGAGCAGGTGGGACACGTCGACGCTACTTCGAGCGCTTTCGCGCCGCACGCATGGCAACGCAGGTAAGCCATACAGTCAACCGCCTCGGATGAATCGGGCAAAATCGGGAAGGAAACATGCTCCCATAGTAGTGTCGGCGTCAGGGGGAGGGATGTGAACCGGGTCACACATGGGTCGCTTGCCGAGCCGGCGTAACCGCGCCGCTAGCGAGACGTACCGACGCAGAGCGCCGGGGGCGCACCGCCAACGGCAAACTGCAGGATCGCCAGCACATCGCCCGAGTCCAGCCTCCCGTTGCAGTTGGCATCGCCGGCAGGCATTGGGCTTTGGGTCGCAGAAGGGAGCGCGCCCACGAGGGCCTGTTGCGCAAGCAGCGCGTCGAAGGCGTTCACGGCCCCGTCGCGGTTGATATCACCGCGAAGCACTGCAGAACCCGTCTGGAGCTGGGTCGCATAGATGCCGCGTCCGTAGGTCCCCGCGTAGAGGTTACCGGTTGCCTGCTGAAACACCAGATCGGTAACGATGACGTTGGGCATGCCGGGGAATGCCGACGCCCAGGTGGCACCCGCATCCGCCGACTCGTAAATGCCGATGTCCGCCCCAACAAAGAGGCGGTCGGATCCGGGGATGATGACTCCTGCGTTGAATGGCAGATCGGGAAGTCCGCCGCCGACGTCACGCCAGGTTGCGCCTAAATCCGTGGTGATGAACACGTGGGACGTGCCAAAGCCGCCGAAGGTGACCAGCGCTCGTTTGGCATCGAGGGGATCGACGGCCACATACGTCACAGAACGGTTGGGCAATCCGGTGGCCACCTGACTGAAGATGGCGCCCGCATCGACCGACACCTGCACGTTGCCATCACTCGTGCCGACCCAGATGACCCGCGAGTCGCTCGGCGCCACTTTGACGGAGTTAATGACGCCGTTCGCACCCTTGGTGAGATCGCCCGAAATCGCTGTCCATGCGCCGCCGACGCCTTCATTCACGGTCCGAAATAGTCGAAACGTTCCATAGTACAGCGTCGTGCTGAGGTTCGGATCGACAACGATCGGCGGAAGGAATCGTTTCCGGTCCGACCCGGTGAATCCGCGACTAACCACGGTCAGCCCATTGCCCGTCGCACTTCGCGTTGCGCGTGAGATGCAGCCCACGACCTGGCACGTGGTCCAGAAAACGTTCGGGTTGCTGACATTGAACGCGGCCGCACCGCCGTCACCGCCGCTCACATAGGTCCAGTATCCTGAACCAAAACCCAGCAGTGAGCTGTTGTCCTGCAGTCCACCGGCCAATACATCGGCAAGGGTGGGATGCACGGCGAGGCCCGCGTAGTACTGCGTGACGGCGAGGTTCGTGTTGCGACTGATGAAGGTGTTGCCCGCATCGTACGACACGTGCACGCCTCCGTCACAACCGCCGACCAACACTGTCGGATCACTCGGCGCGAATTCGAGTGCGTGCCAGTCAACGTGCGTGTTATACGCCACGACGTCGAAGTTGCTGCCACCGTCGCGCGAGCGGTAAATACGCGTGCCGCCGAGATACACGGTGTTGGCATCGGTGGGGTCGACTTCGAGTACGAGATCGTAGGAGGATTGCGCGCCGAAATCGCCACGCACCGTGACACCGTACAATCCGTTTGCCGCCAAGACCGTCCCGGTGCTCGTGGAGTCATCGAAAACAACGAGTGTGCCCATTCGGTTGGTCGCGGCGACAGCCATTGCCGCCCAGACTTTGCGGCGCGCCGAAGGCGATACGGCGAGCGCCGTGCGACCATTTCCCGTTGGTGACGTGTAAACGCGCGTCCAGGTGACGCCGCGATCCGTCGACTTGTAGATCCCACCACGGGTGTTGTCGTTGGACACCGCGGCCCAGTAAACCCCGTCTTGTGACGGGTCAGCCCGCACGTCTGTGACGCGACCGGTGAGCGTGGTTGCCCACGTGGTGCCACTGTTGGCCGAACGATGCAGTCCGTTGGACGCTGCATACAGAACGATCGTGCCAGTCCGTGAACCGGCGGTGCTGCGATCGATCACAATGCGGAACGTCTGGTTCGCAACACCGGTGAGTGGCGCGAGCACACCGCCGCCATTGATCTCGGTCCAACTGCTACCGGCGTCAAACGTGCGCAGCAATCCACACCCGGAAGACTGCGTGGGTTCGCCAGTGCCGACGTACAGGATATTGGGGTCGACGGGATCAATCGCGAGGGCGCCTGTGGTCAGCGAGCATTGCGCGTCGGTGAGCGGGGTCCACGAGGCACCGTCGTTCGTGGTGCGCCAGACGCCGCCCGACGCCGAGCCGACATAGTACGTGCTCGCGACGAGTGGATGCACTGCCACACTTGTAATGCGACCGCCGTCTGCTTGCGGTGACGAGCCGTAGTAGCCGTTGTTCTGGAAGCCGAACGGACCAAGTGAACGCCAAGGCGCCACCGCAAGCATGAGTGCGGAGTTGGCTTGACCAACTCGAACGCTGGCGGCACGAGCCGCCTGCACCGCACTGCGATTGGATTCGGCGAACGGATAGGCGCGCTCGCGGGCCAGTGCTTCAGCGCGTTCAATCGGACTCCCCTCGCGCTCGGGTTCGGCGCCACCAACACGCACGGCCGTTTGCGCGCTCACGACAAACGGCAGCAGCGTGGACGCGACGACGTATGCTCGCATCGCGTGGCGCGTCACGGCGTCACCGTCACCGGAAGTACCGTGACGCCCGCCTTGGCGTCGTGCGCATCGAGTTGATGCAGCTCGATCACCTGCAGGGCAAGCGAGGACAACGCGGTACGCAACTCGTCCGGCCGCCGCACCGAGAATCGCAAGCGCGCCACTACATCTGGCGGAAGGCCCGCTGCCGCCGCGACGGCGACGCGTACACGACCTCGGTCATCGTGAACGGCGCGCAATGCGCCATCGTCGACGGAGACATCGCGATCAAAACGCATGGCGGTTGTGTCGTAGTCGATCGAGGCGGTCATACTACCCAACACACCAAGCGACGTCGCTGGCGAGAGTCGGATTGCCACCATGACCGTTCCGTCTGCACTCGGTGCACCATCGACCGTGAGTCCGATCGTGGTGAGTTCGGTACTTGGACGTGGCGTGAGCATCGTGTCGCGCTGTGCATCATGACACGCCACGAGGAGTGCAGTAGCGAAGAGCAACGTGCGTCGTACCGTCATGCGAATGACTCCGGGTGAGCGCAGCATCAGCGGACCACAATTGGATAGAGGAGCGCACTGGCGTTGCCGAGTAGCGAGGACTGATCGGGGGCAAGCAATTCGATGTAGCGCGTGGTGAAGAACCCTGAACCGGCGACGACGGCCGTGAAATCAAAGCGACCGAGCGTGATGACCCCCGTTAAGCCCGTTGCACTGGCGATAGAAATTCGCGCGGTGCCGACACCGTTGTCTGTTGTGATGACGGGACTGCCGACCGTACCTGGCGTGGCGAGCGTCAGTCGCAACATGCCCGGCACATCGTTGATTGCCGGCCACGTGAAGATGACTTGTCCGGCGCCGATCGTTGCGCCGCGGGTGTCCAGTTGCACGACCACGGAAAACACGGACGTCCGATCGTACGCGATGCGCGTGATGTCGGTTTTCAGCAGCGGACCGGAGCCCGCCGTTACGTTGACGAACACGGAATCAGACTGCTCCTCTTGCCCGCTGACGCGTGCAATCATCCACGCCTGGCCCGATGCCCGAGCGCTGATGCGGCCATCGGAGGCGATTGTCGCGACGGATGGCGAGCGACTGAGGTACGAGACGGGGAACGCGACGACCGCGTTGAAGGTGTCGCGCACTGTCGCCGGCACGACCAATGTCATTCCAGGATCCATTTGATTCATTTTCTCGGCGATCGCCCCGTATACCACAGCGTAAGACAAGCGAAGCGCCAGCGAGACAGGGATCGTCACCGTGCCAGCATTTGTCGAAGTCACGTTGACGGTCCCTTTATGCGTACCGACAGGAAGTGCGCCGGGCGTGACGCGAATCGCTACTCTGCCCGCAGCCGGTGCGTATGACGCCGTGAGCCAGCCGGTCGGGCCGACGAATGACACCGATGATGCAATGCCGGACGGCGCGGTACAACTGCCGATGGGATCGCTAATAACGATAGAGTCGTTTTGCGCCACCGCAGCCACAAACGTAGAGAAAGCGCGAGAGGTCACGCTGGCCGTCAGTTGTGGCGCGCGTGTGAGGTCGCACGGCTGCACGGTGGCGGTGAGCGACGCAAGTCCGCTGCCAAAGAATGTGAGGACGCGAGTTGCTGGGGTGCCCAATACGCCAAGCGCGGTGAAGGTGGCAACGCCGCCAACAGCCGCCACCGACGATCCCGTCAGCGAGCCAGTGCCACTGGCGATGGCGGTGGAAATCGAGAGCGTAGAATTCGTCACGAGGTTGGCGAACGCGTCGCGAATTTCTATCACGGGTTGCGTGGCAAACGCGGAGTTGAGACCTCCGCCTGCCGGTTGCGTTCGGAATGTGAGGGTGACGGCAGGACCTGGCAGCACCTCAAACGCCTCACTTGTCACTGATGCGAGCCCGCTCGCAACAAAGGTCAGTCGTCGTGGTCCGATCGTACCACCAATCCCCAGTCCTGTGAAGGTGACACTCCCGCCGCTCGTGGCCAGCGACGCGGGTCCGACGAGCGTCCCGCCTCCCGCCGATAGCGACACGGTGACCAGCGTGGTTACATTCGCCGTGAGGTTGCCCAACTCGTCGCGCAGCTCAATTACCGGCGGAGTGGTGAACGCGACGCCCGCACCTGCACCGCCGGGCTGCGTTTTGAGCGCCATACGCACCGGTGCGCCGGCGGTCACCGTCAGGCCTACCGAGCCCGTCGCCCCGTTCGATGCGGCGGAGATCGTCACCGTTCCGGACAACTTGGCGGTGACGACGCCTGCGGCGGAAATATCGGCTACCGTGCCGTCGCTGCTGGTCCAGGCAACGGCCGGCGCGTTCACCACCGCACCCTTTCGGTCCGTGACGCGAGCGGCGAGTTGCAGGGTCGTACCGGACACGACGGTCTGAGCGACGCCGGCCGCGACCACGACCGTTGGAGGAACATCCGGCTGAACCGGAG
>JAYSVL010000054.1:0-8130 GCA_043718595.1 Gemmatimonadaceae bacterium | reverse complement strand
CCGATTCAAGTTTCGCGCGACTGTGTGACTCTGAGTGTCGTGTAAAGCATTACAGAATAAGTGGTTATACAATCTTGTCACGATCGGTTGCAATTAGGACTGCACGGTCCTAGTTTCCTTGCTATGTCAGACCGCAGAACAAAAATTCTTGAAGCCGCAGCGACGCTCATCGCCGAGCGCGGATTCACCTCCACGTCGGTGGACGACGTGATCAAGGGCGCCAAGCTGAGCGGCAAGAGCCATTTCTACCACTACTTCAAGTCCAAGGACGAGTTGGGCTACGAAGTCCTCAGTCGACAGTTCGAACGGTTCGCCGAACGTGGGTTGGCGGTGCTGCGCGAACCGCTGATCGATCCGATGGAACGTCTCAACCTGTTCATCGACGCGGTTGTCACTCTGCAGGCGGAGAGTGGCGGACGACGTGGATCACCGTTCGGCAGTCTGGCGGCGGAACTGGCCGATGTGCACGAAGGGTTTCGCGTGCGCATCGAAGCGGTGTTCGAACGATGGGCGAGTCAGATCCGATCGTTGCTGTGGGAAGCGCGACCGCAGCTGCACGACGACGTCGATGCGGTTCGGCTGTCGCGATTCATCATCGCCACACTGGAAGGCGCGGTGCTCATGACGCGAGTCAAACGCGACATGGCCGTGCTCGAAGGCATCGCCACTGATCTCAAACGTTTTATCGCCATGCACGCGCGTGTTACCACCGGTGCATTTGTTCCTCGTTCGCAGGATGAAGGCCTGCCACTTACTCGATCATGACCAAGACAGACGTATACCCCGACACACGAACAAGCGCACCGAATGGTGTGCACGAGCCAACGGCCGGTCGCGAGCAGTTTGAGAAGGAAGCTCTGGTTCATTTGGACGCGATGTACTCATTCGCGCTGCGTTTGTCGCGCTCGCGCGATGACGCCGAAGATCTGGTATCGGACACGATTCTCCGCGCCTTCGAGCGCTGGGAGCAGTATCACCTGGGCACCAACATCCGGGCGTGGCTCTTTACCATTCTGTACCACGTGTTCGTGAGCCGGAAACGCCGTATTGACGCGCGCGAAGTGCAGCAACCGGAAGACACGGAAGGTTGGGCGCTGTTTGAGGCCGTCGGGGAGGCCGACCCGGAAGAACAATTCTACGATTCATTTCTCGACGACGAAGTGACGCGCGCCATTCGCTCGCTGCCGCAAGAGTATCGCGCGGCGGTGGTGTTGAGCGACTTGCAAGGATTGCGTTACGCGGAGATCGCCCAGATGCTCGCCGTGCCAGAAGGGACGGTGAAGTCGCGGCTCTTTCGCGGCCGTCGCTTGTTGCAACGGAAGCTGGCAGGCTTCGCCGTCGAGATGGGCTATCTCAAGGCATCCGTGGTGCGCGCTGCCCTTGCGCCGACGGCAACCGTGACGACGGCTATGGCGTAGGACGATCCGGTCGGGTGAGCGCGCGTGCGCTGCCCGCAAGTTCGGTCAGCGCCCGATCCACCGTATCGCTCCATTGGCGCAACTTGTCGCGCATACTGGCGATTTCGGCACGCGTCGATGCGGCATCACGCGCTGCATCATCGTGCATGGCGGCGAGTTCGTTAACGCGCGAGCGCATGACTTCCAACGACGCGGCGGCCGAGTCGCGCTCGCGTTCGGTTTCGTCGAGCAGTTCGTGTACACGCGCACGCGTTTGCGTGAGCAACGTACACATCGCACGCCACGCGTCGCGTTCGTTGGTAAGCTGTCGGCGTGAGGCCATGTCGGCCGCCAGGCGTTCTCGCAGACGTGCCAGCCGTTGTAACAGCGATCCACTGCCATCCACGGCAGTCCCCGGTCCCAACACCGCCATTGCCGCGCGTAATTCGCGGTCCAGCTCTTCGGCGCGTTGCGCATATTCGTCACGCGCCGTCCGCGTTTCGTCGAGCGTCGCCAGCGCCTCGCGGAGCGCCCGCAGCTCGACGGCGATCCGGCGCACACCGCGCGCGTCGCCTTCCGACACCAGCCAGCGCAGCGAGGCGACGAAGCCGCGTTCGAGCGTGTGGTCGATCGACGTCGGCACGCGTTGGGCACCAGACGGCGGCGTGACCGAGGTGCGCGGTGTGTACGGTGTGTCGACCATCAGTGTGCGCGGGGCGGCGACGCACGGACAGCGCGCTGCGCACTTTTCGCCCGATGACGCGCGGCCTTGGCACGATTGCCGCAGGTGCCCATGTCACACCATCGTCGTCTTCCGTTCTTCGTCGTGTCAAACAGCACGCGACTGCAGCGCGGGTCGGCGCACCGGCGTATGCGCGCCAGTTCGTCAACTGTGAGCGAATCCGCCGCTGACTCGACCACCGGAATCATCAGGCCCATAAACGCGTCGCCGGTGGCCACGAACGCACGCGTGTACGAGCCGTCCGCCATCCGTTCAATGCGGCGTGTGCCGGCACTGCGGCCGAGCACGCGGTTGATTTCGATGAGCACGTCCTCGCGAATGCGCTCCGACGTGAGTCCCCGCTCGGCCAGCGTACGAAGCGAGGCGCGGACACGACGCGCGTCTACCAGCGCAGCAGCGGCAGCAGCCGGCTGGAGCAGCGCGCGGCGACGAATTCCGGCCGCCCGTTCCTCGTCAATTGTTGCAGCGGCGAGCAGCCAGGCGAGGAGCGCGTCAAAGTCGCGCAGCACATCACCACGAGGCGACTGCGCCGCGGCATCCGTGTTGACAAAGTCGAGCCAGAGCCGCGATCGGGGAGCTGTCTGGCTCTCGGATGGGTCGGGCGCGTCGGCCCTGTGGCCTGCGGATGTGATGACGGACATGTCGAGAGGCTACGTTAGCCGGATACGTGGCTGCAAGCAAGCAAGGGGTACACATTCCGGCCACCCTCACTCGCACGACATCGTATGCACAGAACACGTTTCACACACGTGGCGGTTGGCTCGACCAATCCCGTCAAGATTGCTGCCGTGCGCGCCGTGGTCGAACGTCTGGTTGATTCGCCGACGGTGGTAGGTGTTTACGTAGAGAGCGGTGTGGCTGCGCAACCGTTTGGGGACGCGGACACGCAGCGCGGTGCTGAAACACGGGCACGCGCAGCGCTCGACGCGAGTGAGGCGTCCCTTGCAATCGGACTCGAAGGCGGCGTGGTACTGTTGCCCGATGGCGGCATGCGCACCTGCGCCTGGGCAGTGGCCGTTGATCGCGACGGCACCATCGGCGTCGGTGGGTCTCTGGCAATTCCATTGCCCGAAATCGTGGCGCGTCGCGTGCGGGCGGGCGAAGAACTCGGGCTGGCGATGGACGCGGTGGCGCACACCGTGGGCACCAAGCATGGGCGTGGCGCGGTGGGCATTCTGACGGCTGGGCTGGTTGATCGGCAGCGCGCGTACGAATCACTCGTCACGTATGCCCTCGCCCCATGGCTCGCGCCAGACTATTTCGCGTCGTCGACCGGGTGAAAGACGAGCAGTGGCAATGTGGCGCGTCGTATGAGTTCGTCAGCGACGCTGCCCAGCATCATGCGCGCGATGCCAGTGCGACCGTGCGTTGAGAGCGCAATCGCCCCGGCCGCCGCGCGCTCGGCTTCCTCGAGAACCGTGCTAACGATGGTGAGATCGGCAATCACCGTGATGGTGGTGTCGGGCGGACATTGTGGCAGAAGGCCCGTGAGGTGTGCCCGCAATCGTGCTTCCTCCTGAGAAAGCGCGTCAGGTGACGCGAGCATTTCGACGCCGAAGGGTGCCATCGCCACGGTGTGCGGTCTGGCGACGGCCATTAGGCGCATCGGCAATTCTAGCACACGGGCGAGGCGCGCCGCGTGACTGACGATGCGTTCGCCGAATGCTGAGCCGTCGACGGTGCACAAAAGCGTGCCGCGCGGTGCCGTGACCGCACCGTCGTGGCCATGCACGAGCAGCACGGGCGCCGACGCGCGGGTGAGGAAGGCGGACGCAACACTGCCCATGCGCAGACGAGAGAAGCCGCTGCGGCCGTGTGTGGTCATCACGACCAGGTCCGCGTTCACGCTAACGGCGCCCTCAGCAAGCGCCTCAACCACCGTGCCCTCGAGTACGTGTCCGACCGCCGTCGCGCCTTGCGCGCCGAGCGCCTCGGCGTGCGCGTTGATATGGGAGTGCTGACGCTGCCGCGCCTCGGTGGCCAGCGCGTCGTCGAATTTTGGCAGCGCGATTTCCGAGGTGGCGAACGGAATGTGCGCGCTGGGATCGATCACCGACGCGAGATGGATGGTCGCGCCGGACCGTTGCGCGATTTCAAGCGCTACGGGAATGGCACGCGCGCTAAACTCCGAACCATCAAGCGGAACGAACAGGTTGCGATACATGGTAGGACGATGCGTCGCGCGTCAGGAAAACGGAAGCGGGGAAACCCGGACAGAACGCAGCGGCGCTAGATTTCGTCCATGGCTGACACCCAAAGCTCGACTGAACTTGCCGCATCCGACACCGCGCTGACCTACGTCCGCAAAGGGTTCGGTCTCAAGACGGAAGTTCAGGACACCCTGGCCTCGGATTACACAGGCTATCTGGTCGATCTGCTACGCTCGCGCGAGTACATGCTGGTCGCGGGCGACACCACTGTGCGACTGGCGAGGGAGTTTGGCTTTTGCTACGGCGTGGAGCGCGCGGTGGACTACGCCTATCAAACGCGAATCAAGTTTCCGGATCGTCGCATTTTTCTCGCTGGCGAGATTATTCACAACCCGCACGTCAACGCGAAGCTTCGTGAAATGGGCGTGGTGTTTCTTGGCGCGAGCGGCAAGGGCTTCGACTACGGTCAGGTGCGTCAGGACGATGTCGTGATCCTACCCGCCTTCGGCGTCACCATTCAGGATTTTCAGCGATTGCGTGAGCTTGGCTGCGTGGTCGTCGACACCACCTGTGGTTCTGTGCTCAATGTCTGGAAGCGCGTCGAGAAATATGCGCGCGACGGATTCACGTCCCTCATTCATGGCAAGTACTACCACGAGGAGACGCGCGCGACGGCATCGCAGGTGGAGAGGTACATCGGTGGCCACTACCTGGTGGTGCGCGACATGCGCGAAGCCGAGTTGGTGATGGACTACATTGAGGCGAAGGCGGGGGCGACTGTTGCGCGACCCGTGCTGACGCGAGAGGCATTTCTCGACACCTTCGGCAAGGGCGCGTCTGACGGGTTCGATCCCGCCGTACATCTGGAGCGCATTGGCGTGGCGAACCAGACAACGATGCTAGCGCGCGAGTCCCTGGCCATTGGCGCGGCCGTTGGTGACGCGATGGCGCGAGCGTACGGCGAGGCGCATAAGTCGGCACATTTCCGGACGTTCGACACCATCTGTAGTGCGACGCAAGATCGGCAAGACGCCGTCGTCGAACTGCTCAAGGAGCCACTCGACTTGATGGTGGTGGTTGGCGGATACAACTCGAGCAACACGATTTCACTCGCCGCGCTCTGTTCCGAGCAAGTGCTCACGTATCACATTGCCGACCCGGATGAGATTGACGTGACCAACAATCGTGTGCGCTACCGGCCGATTGGGCCGCATCATTCGGAAGCCGATCGCGAGGCCTGGCTGCCGCGCACGGGAACGCTTCGCGTGGGGATCACGGCTGGAGCGAGCACGCCAAACAACAAGATTGGTGATGCGGTTGCCCGCGTCTTTGCCATTCGCGGTGTCGATCCGGCGCGCATCAACTAAGGCCGCGACATGATTGCCCGTCGCGTTTTGGTCGGTGCAGTTCTGTTTTGGTCCGCGACGGGTTGCAACCGGCTCACGACGGGCACGGCACCGCGCCCACTGGGCGATGGTGCAACGGTACGCATGCTGCTGATCAATGATGTCTACGTCATTGATACCCTGCGTGACGGACGTGGTGGACTGGCGCGAGTGGCCTACCTGCGGGACTCGATCGAACGCGCGACCAGGGCACCGGTGCTCTTTGTGCTCGGCGGTGACGTGCTGTCGCCGAGTGTGCTTGGCAAGTGGTACGGTGGGGCACAGATGATTGACGGTTTCAACGCGGCGCGTCTCGACTTCGCCGTGTTGGGCAATCACGAGTTCGACGGGTCGCGCGCGACGTTGCTGGCGCGGTTAGGTGAATCACACTTTCGCTGGCTGTCGGGGAATTGCCGAGAGGCGAATGGCGCGCCGTTTCCCGGCGTGCGCGGGTGGGATACGCTGCGCGTGAATGGCGTTCGCGTTGGCATTTTTGGCACTACCGTGACGCGCGACTATCCCGCGTACGTGGACTGCCGTGACGCCGACGTCGCGACGACGGCGCTTGTGGACACACTGACGCAGGTTGGCGCGGAGCTAGTGGTCGGATTGACGCATCGCTTCATGTACGAAGACTCGACCACGCTCACGGTTGAACCGCGCATCACGGCAATTCTCGGCGGTCATGACCACAATGGACGACGGCTCACGCATGATGGACGACTGCTGGTGAAGGCGGTGTCCAATGCACGTACGGCGGTTTTGGTAACGTTTACCCGGCGCGGCGCACAGTGGCAGGTGCGTGATACGGTGTTTCGCATCGAGCCCGGCATGCGGGACGAGCCAAAAACGGCGGCGGTGGTTGCTCGCTGGCGCGACACGCTCACGCGTCGCATTGGACCAGATCGTGTACTGGGCATCGCCCCAGAACCGATCAATGCGATCGACTCCATCTCCAAGAAAGAGAGCGGCTTTGGGAACATGATCGCCGACGCGATGCGCATCGGCAGTGGCGCCGACATGGCGATGATCAATTCTGGCGCGCTGCGCTTTGACGATATGATGCCGGCCGGCCCAATCACGCGACACATGATTGAGGGCATCTTTCTGTTTGCCGATGAAACGCGGGCGGTGACGTTCTCGCTCAGCGGTGCACGCTTGCGCGAATTGCTGGAGAACGGCGTCAGCACGCGCGGTCTGCTCAGCGGTCCGTATCCACAGCTCAGTGGTGTGCGCTTTGCGTTCGACGCGCGTCGACCATCTGGCGGGCGTGTTGTCGGCCCGCTGTTGCACGATGACGGCCGGGAGATCGCGCCCACCGATACATTGCGTGTCACCTTTGTCAGCTATCCCGCATGTCGCGGTGGCGACGGATATCAGATTCCCGAAGCGGCGGCCGCCTGCGCGCAGCTTGCTACAACACCAACGACGTGGCCGCGAACGGCGGACCTGGTGCTCCGCCACCTGGAGTCGATGCAAGGACGTATTGTCACGCCACCAACCGGCCGCGTCACTCGGCTGGACCCACACTGAACCATTCCGGAGACGCCATGACCCTTCGCGATGACGCGGTGCCGCGCACGTCCGATGCGATCGCCCGCCTGCGTCTCGACGGGAAGGTGGCAATCGTCACCGGTGCAACGCGCGGTATTGGGCTCGCCATTGCGACCACACTCGGACGCGCCGGCGCGCGCGTGGTGGTGTCCAGCCGAAGCGCCGAACATGTCGACGCGGTGGTCAAAGTGATGCGTGAGGATGGACTGGATGTGCTGGGTGTGCCGGCGCACATGGGCAAAGCGAGTGATGCGCATCACCTGGCAGAGAAGACGATTGAGCATTTTGCGGGCATTGATATCATCGTCAACAACGCCGCGACGAACCCCGTGTTCGGGCCGTTGCAGCTCGCGGGCGACGAGGTGTTCGACAAGATCTTCGGGGTGAACGTGAAGGGTCCACTCGAACTGTGCCGCACGGCGCACACCATCATGGCGCAGCGTGGTGGTGGCGCCATCGTCAACATTGCCAGCGTCGGCGGCGTGTCGCCGGAAGCTGGGCTTGGGCTCTACAGTGTGAGCAAGGCGGCACTCATTTCGCTCACCAAAGTGATGGCGCAAGAGTGGGGCGCCGACGGCATTCGGGCGAATGTCATTTGTCCGGGGCTCATCAAGACAAAGTTCAGTCAGGCGCTCTGGAAGGATGAACACATCACGCACCAGGTCCTCGGCCACCAACCGATCCGGCGTATCGGCGTGCCCGATGATGTGGCAGGCCTAGCGTTGTTCCTCGCCTCCGATGCCTCATCGTACTGCACCGGCGGCGTGTACATGGTGGACGGCGGATACTGCACATGAGCACGGCGACCGAGAGCGCCGTCGATCTCGCTGCGTTGCTGCGCACGGCGCGCCGGTTTGTGCGTGATGAACTCGTGCCGCTTGAAGCCACGTTGATGCATGGCT
>JAYSVL010000530.1:0-10871 GCA_043718595.1 Gemmatimonadaceae bacterium | reverse complement strand
CGGTAGCGTCGCGCGGATCGCGGACGGCGCGGAGCACGATGGCGTCGCCTCGCAAATGTGCGTCTTCGTCTGGCGTCAGCACCACGTGGCTGGTTGTTGCTTTCCCCTCCGGTCGCGCGGCAAACTCGCGGGTCACACCGGTGAGTCCGCCGAGCAGCAGCAGCGAGATGGACTGCGAGGTTCGTTGCACGCGGGTGATGGACTCTGACTCCATCGTGCGACGCACAAACAGCAGGCCGACAACCGCAACGATCAGCACCGGCAGCAGCGCGGCGCCGAGAAAGTGGATCAGTGTGCGACGACCGACTCTCGTACTGAGAAAGCCAGACTGCCATGTTCGCGGTCGCATCAGTAATTCTTGGCGAGGCCGACGAATCCGCCGTCGTTTCCAACAACGACGTCGTCCTGGCTTGCCTTGGCGGTCAGCGGCGGCGCAGATCCACCGTCTTTCCCGAGGCTATAGAGGTCGTACTGCGAATTGATGGGCACGAGGAAACGATCTTTGCGCGCACCCTGCGGTGGGGCGTTACCCTTGGTCGGTGGGAACTTCATGAACACGTATTCCCGCCCCCAGGGATCCAGCATTCCCGCACGGCCAATAGTGGCGAGGCTAGCCGGGATGGAATCGGCACCGGCCAGTTCGACGGCCAGCGCGCGCAAATCACCGATCGCTTTCGTAACGCGAGCGCGCTCAACGATCTCCGTGTACTTCGGGACGGCGAGTCCCGTCAGCAAGCCGATGATGGTCATGACCGCCAGCACTTCCACCATCGTGAATGCGCGCCGACGGACACGAACGCTCGTTGCTCCGGATGTGATTGGGCGTGCCTTGAGCATTCTGGCGACTAGGCCGGGAAAGGAGGTGCGGGGACAGGTAGCCCTAGCAAGTGTCGACCGGCCTGTCTCTTTTCTACAGTGTTGCTGGAGACGCTTGCCACCCGCCTGTTTACTCGGCAACATCCGGCCATGTCGACTGCATCGATTCTCGTCGCCGCCGCCCTCGCGACGCTCACCGTCCCAGCCACCGCGCAAGTCAAACCAGACGCCCCTCGCGGGCCAACGCGAGTGCCACAGTCCACGGGCGTCGACTGGACCGCATGGGGTGGCGACGGCGGTGCGCAAAAGTATTCACCACTCGCCGACATCAATCGCGACAACGTTGCGAAACTGCGTGTGGCGTGGACGTGGGACGCACACGAATCACCGATCGCAGCCGCTGATGGGCAACTGCCCGCGCGACCGGGACAGTTTCAGGCGACACCACTGGCCATTCACGACACACTGATTTTCTCCACGCCGTACAATCGCGTAATCGCCATGGACGCGATGAGCGGTCGCGAGTATTGGACGTTCGACCCCGAGTCGTGGAAAGGCTACGGACAACCGTCGAACGGCACGGGGCTCGTGCACCGCGGCGTGGCCACATGGACCAACGGTAAAGAACGTCGCGTCTTCATCAATTCGCGCTGGCGTCTCTTTGCGCTTAATGCCACCGACGGCAAACCGATCGCGGCGTTTGGCTTGAGCGGTCAGATCGATCTCACCGCCAATCTCTCACGTGCGATCCGCAAAGAGCACTACACCAACACATCGCCACCGCTCGTCTGGGGCAATCTTGTCATCTTAGGCAACGGCGTTGGTGATCGCTTGCAGTACCGCGGCGATCCGCCCGGTGACATTCAGGCGTTTGATGTGCGCACGGGCAAACGTGTGTGGCGATTCAAGACCGTGCCGGAAGCCGGCGAGTTTGGCAACGACACATGGAAGAACGAATCGTGGAAATACGTGGGCCACACGAATGCGTGGGCGCCGCTTTCTGTAGACGATGCGCGTGGCATTGTGTACGTGCCAGTGGGAACGCCAAGCAACGACTATTACGGTGGTGATCGCAAAGGCGCCGGATTGTTTGGCGAAGCGATTGTTGCACTCAATGCGCGCACCGGGAAACGGCTGTGGCACTTTCAGGTCGCGCATCACGGCCTGTGGGACTACGATCCGCCAACCGCACCGGTGTTGCTCACTGTCACACACGCCGGTCGCAATCGCGATGTTGTCGCAGTCGCAACCAAGCAAGGCTTTCTCTTTGTGCTCGATCGGGTGACTGGTGCACCCATCTGGCCGATTGAAGAACGAGCGGTGCCACAAAGCACAGTGCCCGGTGAAGAGAGTTGGCCCACGCAACCCTTCCCAACAAAGCCTGCGCCGTTTTCGCCACAAGGCTTCACCGCCGATGACGTCGCCGACTTTACACCAGCGATCAAACAAGCCGGTCTCGCCGCCATCGCCGGATTCAGAACCGGGCCACTGTACCTCCCGCCATCACTCGAAGGGTCCATCATTCGACCGGGCGTCATTGGTGGTGCCGGATGGGGCGGCGTTGCGATCGATCGCACAACGGGGTGGGCTTACATCAAAGCGTCCAATGATCCCGCGATGATGGCCATCGCCAAGCGAGACATGAAGAGTGACACCAATGATGCTGCATACGCGATCGACAACACGCGACGTGCCGTATCGATCCGCCTGAACGCCACCTCCACCGGCGGGCGCGGCTCAACGATTCCGCTCGTCAAACCACCGTATGGTACACTCACCGCGATCGATCTCAACACCGGCAACACCAAGTGGACGATTCCACTCGGCGATACACCCGACGTGCGCAACAACCCCGCACTCGCTGGCGTCAAACTGCCGGACAAACTCGGCGTCGTCGGTGCGCCCGGCGGCATGGTGACACAAGGTGGACTGGTTTTTCTCACCGGCGGTGGTCGCGTGCTCTACGCCATTGATGCGAAAACGGGCGTGTACTTGTGGGAACATGATCTTGGGCAGGTCGCGTACGCCAACCCGATGACGTTTCGCAGTCGAGCTGGGAAACAGTTCATCGTCATCGCGACTGGTGCGGGAACGACGAGCAAGTTGGTGGCATTCGCGATTCCGTAATTCGCATATCGCACGCTTGTCAACTTGCGCTGGTGTATCGATAGAACTATCGTTGTACGTAACGTCAATCGATGAGGATCCATGACTGTTGTCACAGTTTCCCCGAAGTTTCAGGTAGTCATCCCACGGGAAATCCGCAACGCGCTTCGGCTGGAGCCGGGGCAGAAAGTGCAGGTGCTGCAGTATCAGAACCGGGTCGAGTTCATCCCCGTGCAAAGTATGCGTAAGATGCGAGGCTTCTTGAAAGGCATCGACACAACGATCACCCGAGAGCCGGATCGCGTGTGAATCTGATCGATTCCTCGGTCTGGCTCGAGTACTTTGCAGCGGGTCGGCAGGCTGCCTCGTTCGCGGCGGTGATCGAAAAGGTCGATGAACTTTTGGTACCAACAATTGTGCTGGTTGAAGTCACGCGACGCGTTCTGCAGCAACGCGATGACGACGCGGCGCTCCAGATTGCGGCGATGTTGCATCAGGGGCAGGTCGTGCCGTTGGACAGCGGCATCGCGTTGAGTGCAGCGCAACTCGGCGTTGCGTACAAACTCCCGCTGGCGGACAGTATCATCTACGCGACGGCGAAGCAGTATCAGGCAACCGTGTGGACGATGGATGCGCACTTCATGGGTTTGCCGGGCGTGCGGTATGTCCCCAAGCGCCCGTAAGGCTACCGAGCGTCAGCGCGCCAGCGCAGTTATCGGCACCAGTTGACCAGCACTACATCTGAATGTACGTTCAATAGTACGCCTAACAGGACATCTCTAGTGCGATCCGTTCCCGTTTTGATCCCCATCACTGACTTCCGACAGGACGCTGCTGGCGCGCTGGCGCAGGTCAAGAACTCGCACGAACCGGTTTTCATCACGCAGCGCGGTCGTGCAACCGCTGTGATGTTGAGCGTTGACGCTTTTCAAAAGGGCGAGCGTGAGCGCGAGTTGCTCATGTTACTCGCGACCGGTGAGCAGGAGATTGCCGCCGGAGAAGGTCGCACATTATCCGCCGTACTGGGTGATGCTGAACGTTTGCTTCGGGCCGCGGGCGTGTGAAGATTCGCTTCACCCCGTCTGGCGATCGCCAGTTTCTGGGTGCGATATCATACATTCTGGCGGACAAACCGAGCGCCGCTCGCCGGTTCCACACGCGGGCGATGAAGAATCTGCAGCGGTTGAAGCGATTCCCGCTCGCTGGCCGTCCTGTTCCAGAGTTTCCGACACTTCCTTACCGCGAACTCATCATTCGCCCGTACCGTTTCTTCTATCGCGCAGTTGGAGAAACGATATGGATCGTGGGCGTCTGGCACAGTGCCCAGCCTCCGTCAGAACCGATTGCACCTGACGCTGCAGCATAGAGAAGTCGGGTACTCGTCACACGATCCCCGCTGCACGAAAACCGTCCTCCACCGCTTTGATCTTCATCGCCCGCGTTGTCGCACGCTCTGTGCGGAACAATGACTTCGCCGCCTGCACGACCGCGCGCCGACTGTCGGTGAACTGTGATGTGCGCGACAAGAACACCGTCAGCGCGAGATAGAATAGCGCCGCGAGTTCGCTTGGCGTGAACACATAACGCGAGCCGCGCTTGGCCGTCATGATGCGATACGCTGCGAAGTTGTGGATGCCACTGTTGGTGTGCACCTCGCCGTAGTCATTGTCCTCGTCGTACGGTGGCACCGACGGCGCAAAGTGCGCCATCACTTTCGGTTGCTCGTGTTTCGTTGGGTCGGCCATGTCACGCAACACCGTACGCGGCCCCTCAAAGCCCTTGCCGATTGTCCACACCCAACGCGCCAGCGGCTTGCGGAAATTGGCGATGATGACGCCGAGGATGTCGGAGTACGATTCGTTGAGTGCGCCCGGTTGCGCACGATACTCCAGGCGCGAGGTGAAGTCGGTAACGCCGTGAAACATCTCGTGGCCGACAATGTCCAACATGTTGGCCACTGAAAACAGTGAACCGTTCGGAAACTTGATTTGCCCGTACACCATTTGCACACCATTCCAGTACGCATTGCGCCACTCCTTCGCCGGACGTTTGCTCTCTTGTTTGTCCCAGCAGTTGACGGTCGAGATCATCTCGCCGCCTTTGTTGTCGATGTTGTTGCGTTTCACCACGCGACGCAGAAACGTTGCGACCGCTGCTCCGTTGGCATGGGCGCTTACTGCTTCGGCCGGCCACGGCGCTGGCGGCGAGCAATAGAGCACACCCGGCAACTGTTTTTCCTCTACACCTGGGTCACGAAACGCGAACCCGTACGTCGTCACGTTGAGCGTGCTGTCGCGCAGTGCGAACGTTTTCCCTGCCACGCGCTCCACTTGTATCGCGCGGCGTTTCTTGAGACCATCAAACGCAAACTGCCGGACGGCAACCATCGTCGGTGTGCGCGGTAACTCGGCGAGCAGCGTGCCGCGATGCGCATCGACGACATAATCCTTGCGTCCGGCATCAAGCCATCCATCATCACCCTTTCGGCGCTTCTTGACCGGCACGTCTTCCACAACGTACGCCAATCGCCACGCGGACGTTTGCTGATCGTAATAGAAGTAGAGACGCGGAGTCTGCAGCAACTCCTTGGCTGGTTGTCCACTCAGTTTGGCGGCAACCGCGATCGCCTTGGCCGGTGCAACGGTTGCCAGGTGAGCCACACCATTTGGCGTGCCCAGTGACGAGGTGATGCCCAGACACTCGTTGGTGCTCGACAACTCCACCGTCACCAGTGATCCGTAGACCGGAATCTTGTGGAACGTTTGACGGAACTTGACGATCGTCGTGCCGGTGAGCGGTTGCGCGTCGGCACCGAGACTCGCGAACTCGCTGTCGGTGTCATCGATCGTTGGACGCGTCAGTGCTCGCACGGCTGGATTCTCGAGTGCGTGATCGAGGTGGGCGAGTGCAGCACTGACAGCGTCGAGCGCGGCAAAGCTCCCTACCGCGGTGGCTGCGAATCCCCGCGACCGTTTCGCCTTCTGTGACGACGCGACAAACGCGCGGCTGCCGAGTGATTCGGTCACGTCCATCGCAAAACCGGTAAGACCGGTCGCACTCTCCGCACTCGCTGATGCGGCGGCACGCGACTGCCCTCGCGTGGCGCGTGGAAGTTTCTTGCCTTTAGCTTGCCTTGGTTTCTTGGCGACTACTGGCGTGGGGCGCTTCTTGATCATCCGCATCGTCTGCTCGCAGGTGAGGAGGCGCTGCTACCATGGCGCGCAGGCCACGATTGCGCCAGTCAGTCGGACCTCTCGCGCGTGACGTGTTGTGCCTGCCGGCCGCGCGCCTTGCCGAGTGACCGCGTTCGGACCTCTCGCGCGTGAGGCGTTGCGCCAACAGGCCCCGTCGCCTTGCTCAGTGACCGCGTGTGGACGTAGTCTTGCACCGTACACTCGCGTGCTCCACGCGGCTCGATCGTCCTCCGGCTGGCAATTCCATGCGTCGTCTCCTCCCGTTCCTATCTCGCTCGCACGCGTCGCGCGCGATCCTTGCGCTTGGCATACTCGCGCCTGTCACGCGTGTGCACGCGCAAGCGGCAAAGGCAGCTCCAATTCCGGCCGCGATGTCCGCCGTCAAGGAAGCCGATCTCAAGCGTGACCTTTACGCGCTAGCCGGTCTTGACATGCGCGGACGAGAGGCTGGGACCACCGATGAGATGCGCGCGTCCATGTGGCTCGCCGACCAGATGCGCAAAATTGGCGTTGCACCAGCCGGCACCGATGGCAGCTACTTCCAGTGGTGGAATATGAAGCGCACACGAGTCTCGACCGTCGCGAGCAGTGTGAAGATTGGTGCACGCACGATTGCCTTGTGGACCGACATCGTGCCCAACGGCAACGCACCGGTCGACGTCAGCGGCATGACCGTGTTCGCCGGTGATGGAAGCGACAGCACGGTCGATGTACGTGGCAAAATAGCCATCGCCACGATGGTCGCGCCCGCGAATCCGGTGCGTGTCGAAGGCACAAATTCGTTTGAGTATCGCTATGCAACGGCCGCGATCCAGGCAACGTCCGCACGCTTTGCCCGTCGCGGCGCTGCTGCCGTGATTGTTGTTGCCGACTCGACTGCCGACATTGCTTTTGACGGCGCCGCCGCGATTCGTTCGCGTGGCACCTACGACGTGGAAGGTGGCGCCCCGCGTTTCGCACCAGCGGCAGCGAACGCGGCTGGTCGTGGTGGACGCGGTGGAGCCGGCGGACCGACTATTGCGCCGACGCCAAGCTTTCTGGTGAGACGTAGCGCGTTGGCCGCGCTGCGTACCGGTGGTGAAGCGACGACAATCAAGATCAACGTGGAATCGTTCGACGCGCCATCCGTAAACGTTGTTGGCGTCATCAAGGGTACCGACCCGACGCTGCGTAACGAGTACGTGCTCTATAGTTCGCATCAAGATCATGACGGCGTTCGCTTCAGTATCAACGGCGACAGCACGTGGAGCGGTGCCGACGACAACGGATCCGTCAGCGTGGCACTGTTGGCGATCGCGCGTGCGTTCAAGAAGCAGCCGGGCAAACGTTCGGTGTTGTTCGTCTATCACGGCGCCGAAGAACGCGGCCTGCTCGGCTCGCGCTATCATGCTGCACATCCTGTCGTGCCGCTCGCCAGCATTGTTGCCGTGCTCAACGGTGACATGATCGGGCGCAATCACCCCGACTCGGCGAGCCTGATGGGCATTCAGCCACCACATCGCAACTCGAGCGAACTCGTGGCGATGGCGCTCAAAGCCAACGATCTCACGGGCAAATTCAAACTGGATTCGTTGTGGGACCGCCCGTCACACCCCGAAGGCTGGTACTTTCGCAGCGATCACGTGCCATATGCACGACTCAACGTGCCAGCGATCGAGTACTCAACAAATTTGCATCCCGACTATCACACACCGCGCGACAAACCGGAGAACATCAACTATCCAAAGCTGACGCGAATGACGCAGTGGATGTATCTCACCGGTTGGTTCGTCGCAACGACGCCCAAGCGCCCGGCGATTGACGAGGGCTTCAAGCTGGAGCGCTGAGGATCGTCGCGAGACCATGACGTTGAGGAGCGAGTAGCATGAACCGTGCGCCGAGCGTGCTTGCCAACCTGTGCCTGGCATTTGCGGCGATGCTGCTACTGCCGGTTGGCATCATGGTGTTTGAGGCCAGACGTGTGACCGGCGAGTACGCGATGGGGCTGGTGGTCGTCCCAATGCTCGAACTAGTCCAGTGGGTCCTGTTGACCGGCGCGCTGGTGCTCGCAGCGCGTCGCGAACGACTCTCGTGGCTGCATCATGCGCGCTCCGTTCCGATCGTTGTCGGCGCTGCATGGCTCGCCCTGCTTGGCGTCGCGGCTACCGTAGCAGTGTTCATGGCGTACGACCCCATAACCTCGCCGTTCCGCTTGTGGAGCGTCACGCTCGCGCTGGTCCTTCCGCTCTTCGTCGTCATTGTGCTCGGCGCGCTTGTCAACAGCACCAACGCGCTGTTTGATGCGCGCACATGGCGCGCTATTGCTTCCGCATTGTCACTCATGCTCGCGCTCGGTGCAGGCGCGATGTTTCGGGTCGCATGGGCACAGAAGCAGCAGCACGAAGCGTCACGGGCTGTGGCTGATTCGGTGCAGTCCGATTGGGAGACGGCGCAGCGTAAACGCTTCGCTGCGTTGTCCAATGACGCTCCGCTCATTGAGTGGCTCCCGTGGCTTGAGACATCGATCAGTGAGTTGCAGCAGCAGGCGCTCGCCGCCGTTCGTCGCCGTCCAACACTTACAACTGAGCTCACCAGCATGCTACGCAGCGACCGGGCGCCAGTGGCCCTGCGCTTTATGTGGCTGTGGCTACCCAATCCGCCGGTCGAACTCGCAGCGCCCACGCGTGATGCGATTACCACGCTATCCGCCTGGGCGGAGCGCCGTCTCGCTGCCCCGCGCACATCGCCCATCGACACAACACGCGAGACGCTATCACTCGGACCGCATTCACCCGAAGTAGGTCTTGATGAGATGGCGCAGGCGGCAATTGTGCTGGCCGATGCGTTTCGCTCAAGTGGGCTCGATTTCGTCGCACCGATTCGCAGTTTCAATGCGACCTTGCAACAACACGCGCTACCCGAGTCACAACTGGCCGATGATGACACGTATCAGCCGCGGGCGTATGTCACGACGTGGCTTGAGACGCAACGGAAGTGAGGTGACGTGACGGCTGCCGCATATCAATGAAGACGCAATACTTCACCGCGACCAGTCTTGATGGCTTCATCGCGACGCTCGACGATTCGCTCGAGTGGTTGTTTCCGCTTGGCGATGTGAACGACACGAGCTACCCGACGTTCATCACGCAGGTCGGCGCACTGGCGATGGGTGCGTCAACGTACGAGTGGATGCTCACGCACGCGCTGAGCGGCGATGCTGTGTCGGCCGCCACGTGGCCGTACACGCAGCCGACATGGGTCTTCACGACACGTGACCTGCCGAGCGTCGCCGGTGCAGATATCCGCTTTGTCTGCGGCGATGTGCGACCAGTGCATAAACAAATGATTGCGGCCGCGGCCGACCGAAACGTCTGGATTGTCGGCGGTGGTGATCTCGCCGGACAGTTTTTCGACGCGGGGCTGCTCGACGAACTGATCATCCAAATCGGTTCGGTGACGCTTGGCAGCGGCAAACCGCTGTTTCCGCGGCGTATCACGTCACCGTCCCTCCAGCTCACGTCAGCGCGACAGATCGGCGCCGGCTTTGCAGAGCTCACCTACATCGTGCCCCGCTCCGACGGTACGACGCAGCGCCAAAGACCGTAAACAGCATTTGACGAAGAGGGTCGGCGGAGGTCGCCGGGTCACGCAAAGGAACACCCCAAAAAAGGTTCTCCTCAGCGAACTCGGCGGCCCTCTGCTCTATCTCTGCGTCAAATGCTGTTTGCGGTGTCGATCTGAACACCTCCGCTCTTCTCTTCGTCAAATGTTGTTGATTGTTGGTTGTTTGCTGTTTCTAGTTTGTCTGAATGCGACACTACTTCGTCCAGAAAACGATACTGCCACACCCACGAACGGGATTGGTAAACTGCGCCGGTACCTGCTCAGCCGTGTAGACCTCGATCCCCATGATCTCGCCCGGGTGCATGAAGGTGTCGACGTCTCTGGCCGTGAGGTACATCATCTGCATGCCGTTGAAAAAGATGGCCGGAATGCATCGGTGGCTGAACGTCCCGCGCATGGCGATCACCATCTCGGGCGATGTGGGCGTGTTGTCGTCCGACGTCCGCACCACGCGGGCAAAGCTGCTCGCCGTGTCAGGATTCACTTCGAGGTAGACACCCGGTAGTGTGAGAAACACCTCCGACGTCATCAATGGCTGATGTCGCGCAATGTCTTGTGCATTGAGAAAGCGCCCGACGCCTGTGCGGCTGCGCTCCTGAAACGACCGCACGTTCTCCAAACGTCTACGTGCCGATACGATCTTCATCGTCTCAAGCACCGAGGACAATGTGGCCATCGCCACGCGCACGTTCGCTACACCCTCCACGACATCCACTGACTGTCGGTGCGGGTAGAAGCCCACCGCCCGCGTTTCGAGGGTGCGGGTGCCACTTGGAGCGTTCGTCAGCGTCCACTCACCGCGCACATTGGCCCGAACTTGCGGACCTCCGACGATGCCAACCTGCGCACCAGCCAGCGGTTTGCCATCTTTGGCCGCCGTCACCGTCCCACTCAGGCGACCGTCGCCCACATGTAACCGACGACCCAACGAATCCGCTGGCGCGACAGAATCGCCAACGAGACGCGCGACTCCAAGGTACAAATCACGACGCGCAAAACTACCGCGGGCTACTTCCATTTCGATCATGTCGGTACTGTCAGCACTGCGAGTCGCCTGCAGTTGCAGCGTGCCCGGACTCGGCACATTGCACAACGCAAACCAACCACTCTCACGCGTCGTAGTCACCCGACGCACACGCTTTGACACCACGC
>JAYSVL010000529.1:0-10887 GCA_043718595.1 Gemmatimonadaceae bacterium | reverse complement strand
GACGGGGATTGGCAGTGGGACACCGAGGTTGAGCAGGCGATCGGAACCATGCCACCAGAGCGCGCCACCGATGTTGCACGCGCGTTGCTGGCGAGCGGTGAACGTGCACCTGCACAGCTGCGCGTCGACTATCGCTCCGCTTTCCCTCGCACGGCGATGGCGCTTGGACGTGTGTTCACCATCGACTCGGTGCTGACGGTGGCGCACGGTGATGGATCGACGACCGTGAACCTGCAAATCACGATGAATGGCGACGGTGCACTCGCTGGGTTTCCCGCATTTGCCGCCTTCTTTCGCAAATATGTTGAACCCGCGCGGTACCGATTTCGATTAACCGATCGTGCCGGCGGGGAGTGGTTTGACACGCAGCAGCAAAACCGTCGACTGGTCGTGCGCTACCGGTCGCGCGGCGGCGAACTGCAGCCCCTCGCGGGTGCAGCACGACGTTTGCCCGACACGCTCGAACTGCACGTCGATGCGGTCGACAAAATCTCCATGTTCACCGTGGGCGTGTCGCGGATGCTCGGCGAGTTCGTGTACGTGCGCTCGCCAGGTGAACGTGCCTGGTCGATGCGTTTTACGAGCGAGCCGGTGTGGCATCTGCCACTCATCGGTGAACAGTTGTTGCGATCACCTTTGCGGCGCCCGTTTGAGGGTCGCGGCATGCTGTTTCAGATCGGCTTTCGTGCGGGCGCGGACGGCCGGACCCTGCTGACGCGATCGTATTCAATCGCCGTGCAGGAAAGCGCCGTCATGCGCATGCTCGGCAATCTCGGCTTTACGGCCATGTCGGACTACGCCACGTCCGACGCTGATGAAAGTCGGTTCATCGCCGAAGCCATGGCTGCGCTGCGTGCCGATGTCCGGGCGCAGTAAGATTCGCTGGGCGAAACGACAGATGTCCCCAAGGACCAAGTCCCCGAGGACATCACAAAAGAGGTGCCACGCGCGCCGTCATTGGAACTCTCCGTCCTACCGAACGGCGGCGGGCCTACGTCTTCTACAGTCTAACACGATCAGTGTTCCGTCGCGGTCACACATCGGCACACACTGTCACTGTTTCGTCACCAAGGCCTACCTGTCGGCCTGCATCTATGGAGCTGAGGGGGCTCGAACCCCTGACCTCTGCAATGCGAATGCAGCGCTCTCCCAGCTGAGCTACAGCCCCGTGCCTCGTTTCACCCATCAGCAAACGCAAAGCCCCGCACCAAGGCGCGGGGCCACGCAAGCTCTGGATAAGGTAGCTATCCCCTGCCGCAAGTCAAGTTTCCCGCGAGCGATTTGCCGCCCACGAGGGACTTGGCAACGTCGCTGCGCTGCGGTACGTGTCTTGCTCGACAGTTCGCCAGGTTGGCGCGCCGATGCGTCAAAAGTGAGGGTAAGTCCCTTGCTGGCTTACACATGTTGCTCACACGCAACGATATTGCTTGCGGACTGAAGCGTTGTGCTCGGTCCACGGGTTCTGTTGCGTACTGCCTACACCTGCGGAGTTTCCACGACGTGTTGAAGAGCCGGTTGCCCCTGTTCGCTGCCGTCGCGCTGTGCGCGGCGTTAGCGACGTCTGCGGCGTCGGCTCAGAGTTTGCTCACGTCGCTCAATGGCGCCACGCAGGTGACGGATTTTAGCGCCGCCTGCGCGACTGGATCGGGCAACGGACATTTCTGCTTCGGCGCCGGTCCCCGCGATGTTGGCAAGAATGGGTTTATCGTCACGTACACGGCGTCCGCTGGCTCGTCGGTGATTGGCGACGGATTCTATGGGCTCGAAGGAAACGGCGATTGGGAAGGCATTTTTTATGCTGGCACGAATTCGTCTGCAGATCGCGTCCGCTTCACCTTTCAGACGCCGGTCTGGAAGGTTGGCGGTATTGTCAACTATTCACCGATCGACGGGCCGCCGATCATCCGCGCGTACGACGCACTGGGCGCCCTCATCGGGTCGTACGATCTGTCACTGCTGGCTCCGATTACAACGACGGGACTGAATCAAGGGGCGTTCCGCGGCATTGAGTCCACGGGCAACAACATTGCCGTATTCGAGATTACTGGTGCCTATCTGGCCACGCAAAACTTGAACGCGGTGCGCGCAGACAATGTCGTCACGCCGGAGCCAGCGAGTCTACTGCTGTGCGGCGCCGGACTGCTGGCGGTAGCGGCGCTTCGGCGACGTCACCAGCGATAGCAACTCGCCGTCAGTCCGGGAACAGTTACCTGGGGTTCGCGCGCTAGCGGAGCAGACCACCGATCGTTGTTCCCCGCTCCTACGCTATGCATCGTCTCGACTCCGACTACGTGCGCGATCAATTAGTTGCGCGTACCACCGACCTCAATGGCCGCCGCTACAACGCCGATGGCGAGTACGTGTTGTACTGGATGCAGTCCTCACATCGCCTTGACGAAAACTGGGCACTGCGTGCGGCGATTCGGACGGCCAATCGTCTCAACCGGCCACTCCTTATTCATCAGGGGCTCGACCCCACCTATCCGCACGCGTCCGACCGACATCACACCTTCATCCTGCAAGGCGCGCAAGACACTGCGCGTGCTGCGGAGATGCGTGGTTTGTCCTACCACTTCGTACTGCGACGTCGTCGGGATGATGACCGACGTGTGGTCGACCGACTCGCCTCGCGCGCATACGTCGTCTTCACCGACTTGTTCCCGACCGCGGGCGTTCGTGAACGATCGGCGCGATTCGCTGAGCGTGCGCCATGTCGTGTGCTGGCCGTGGATGGCGTGTGTACGGTGCCGAGTGGGTTATTCACGTACGCAGAATACGCGGCGCGCACGATTCGACCTAAACTTGCCAAGCTGCTCGACTCGGCCATTGAACCTGTTGACGATACGCAACCGGTTGTAACGGTGTCGGACGAATTGCGCGCGTCGGTTCGCGATCTTCTGCAGGTGGATCCATTGTCGCTCCTCACCATGACCGACGGTGACATTGCTCGCGCGATTGCGGAATGCGAGATCGATCACACGGTGCCCGCCGTGCCCATGCGCGGTGGTACAACGGCGGCAGCGCAGCGGCTGGATCACTTTGTACATCATGTGCTGCCGACGTACGCCGAACGTCGTAATGAAGCCAGTGATGACGATGGGACGAGCAAGCTGTCGCCGTATTTGCACTATGGCCAGCTCGCCAGCGCGCGCGTGGTGCGTGCGGCGCGTGAACGTGGCGCGTCTGACGAGAGCCTCACCGCGTTTGTGCAACAAGTCACCACGTGGCGCGAACTGTCCTTCAATTGGTGTGTGCGCACGCCAGCGTTCGACGCGCTCTCGTCACTACCGGCGTGGATTCAACGCACGATGGCCGAACACCTGTCCGATCCGCGCGCGATACTGTATTCGTTGGAGCAACTGGAACGGGCAGAAACAGGTGATGCGATGTGGAACGCCGCGCAGCGTCAGTTGCGCGAGACGGGCCTCATTCACAACTATCCACGCATGTTATGGGGCAAGACGCTGCTGCTGTGGACCAGGGACTACGAAACAGCCCGTCATCACATGTTCTACCTCAACGACAAGTGGGCGCTGGATGGTCGAGACGCGAACAGTGTTGGTGGTATTATGTGGTGCCTGGGGCTGTGGGACAGGCCGTGGGGCAACAAACCGATTTGGGGTGGCATTCGGCCGATGGTGACGTCACGTGCCCGACTCAAATTTGACGCAGCTGCCTACATCGCTACACAGTCGACGCTGTTATGACGCGACCACTCGCTGATCCGCGTGTCATTCCTTCGGTCGCGGCCGTGCGGGCTGCGGCGTCACGATTGCGTGCGGTGCTGCCACCGACACGCCTTGCACGGTCTGACGCATTGTCCGCGCAGCTGCGCGTGGACGTCTATCTCAAATATGAGTTGGAGAACCCGACCGGTTCGTTCAAGGTGCGCGGCGCATACAACGTGCTCGCATCGATGTCAGACAATGAGCGCGCGCGCGGTGTGGTCGCCTCGAGCGCTGGCAATCATGGTCTGGGCGTCGCGTATGCGGCACATGCGTTTGGCGTTCCAGCGATGCTCTACGTGCCACGCACCGCGCCACGGGTAAAGAAGGACGGTATTCGCGCACTTGGCGCGACGGTCAATGACGAGGCGGACGACTACGACGCCGCCATGGTGCTCGCCAAGGCGCACGCGGCTCGTGTCGGCGTGCGTTTCATCAACCCATGTCTCGGACTCGAACTCCTGGCCGGCCAAGGCACCGTGGCGCTTGAGTTGTTGGAGCAGCTACCGACGCTCGCCACTGTGCTGGTGTGCACCGGCGGCGGCGGACTACTTGGCGGTATTGGTGCTGTGGTTCGAGAGCTGGCGCCCCAGGTGCGCATCGTCGGCGTGCAGAGCGAGGAGACACCAGTCATGACGCGGAGTCTTGCCGCTGACCGCGTGGTTGAGATCGCCGTCACCCCCACCCTTGCCGATGGACTGGCGGGCCAGATCGACGAGGACGCGTTACACATCGGTCGTGTATGTGCCGACGATATGGTGCTCGTCACCGAACGTGAATTGGGAGAGACGATCGCATGGCTTTCACGATCGGTCGGAATGACCGTTGAAGGTGCCGGGGCCGTGACTGTTGCGGCGATGCGACATGGCAAAATCGCCTCGACCACGGGTCCATTGGTGGCGATCCTAAGCGGGCGCAATATCGATCCGAGCCGTCTCGGGGCGCTGCTGGAGGAGCATCGGAGCTAATTGCCGCTAATGAACTGCCACGGACAACCGCACGTTGGCAGCCTTCAGGAGCGCAAGCGTCGAGCTTCGAGTTACTAGAGAACGCGCCACGACGAGGCATCAACTTCTTCGACGCGGCAGGTAGGCAAACGGGCCGACGTAACCGAAGTCACGACGGCCCGAAACGTGCCCGTTACGCTACCGGCAACATCTCAGCCGTCAGTCGTCAACCTGAAGGTCTGCCGGTCGGACCCGATCTGCCGCGCGCGGCGTACCCATGAAACCGTCCGCCATACCGTCGCGAGAGACGATCATCGGTACTTCCCGATCAGACAGCCGCGCCTGGCGGGCCGCAGCACTGCGTGACTCGCCCCCCTCACGCCCAATCGCCGCCATGTGCGCGCGATCCTGACTGACCGTGACGCCACCCTTCCGCCCCGCGTTTCGAGCCTCGACGGGAGACCATTCGTGCGCGGTGCCCTTCTCGTGGGCCGCGCGCCCACCCTTACTGGCGATTTCCTTCTGGCGTTCGGGATCCATCGAGGCAAACCCGCGTCGGCTTTTTCCTGTCATCCACGCCCCCCGGCTCAGAAAATGTTCACACCTACGTGTGCGCTTCTCGGTCAAAACATGACGTTCACGTCGCTCCCCGATCCACGCAGCGTTACACTGCTGGCATACTGCAAGGCTCGGGCCGCTATAACGGGGACCGGGTTGCAGGAGCAACGCACTCAGCCGTAATGCAAGGACAGGGCCGTCGGAAACGGTTGCGCGTCTATATTCTCCGCCCATGTCACTTCGCGTTCGCTTTCTCGGCACCGCCGCTTCCCGTCCCACTGTTGAGCGCGGTGTCAGCGCGCTCGCTGTCATTCGAGAGGGCGAGACGTTTCTCTTTGATTGTGGAGAGGGGACGCAGCGTCAGATGATGCGCTATGGAATCGCATTTTCTTTCGGCGATCTCTTCTTTTCGCACACGCATTCTGACCACATACTCGGCTTGACCGGCCTGATCCTGACCCTGCAGTTGGGCGGGCGGACCGAGCCATTGCGACTATTTGCCCCCGCGGGAGCGGGGAAAGTGTTGCGTCAATGCATCAGCCTTGGTGGCGAACGCACGACGTTCCAGGTCACAATTACCGAGCTCGACCATGGATCTTCGGTCCAGCGACAGGGTTACCGGATCGACGCCTTCGCAGTGGACCATCACGGAAGTGCGTCGCTGGGCTTTGCCCTGGTGGAGGAGGAGCGAAAGGGCCGCTTCAACCCGGAACTGGCCCGCGAACTGGGGATCGTCGAGGGGCCGATGTGGGGTAGGATCCACCGTGGGGAGCCGGTAACCCTGGACGATGGCCGCGTCATCGAACCGTCAGTGCTGGTGGGCGAGCGACGACGAGGGCGGCGTTTGGTGATCACGGGCGACACGAGACCGTGCGCGAACACGCTGGCGGCCGCAGTTGACGCTGATCTGCTCATCCACGAGGCCACTTTTGCCGACGATGAGTCAGCTCGGGCGGTAGACACCGGTCACAGCACGGCGCGCGAAGCGGCACAAGTGGCCCTCGACGCCGGCGCGCGTCGTCTGGTGCTCACGCATATCTCCGCGCGATACTCGCGCGATGCGCACGAACTCGAAGGTGAGGCGAAACAGGTGTTTCGGAATACAAGCATCGCGCGCGACGGCACGGAAATCGAACTGGGACTCACCGAGGAACCCGCCGAACCGAATGATCCGGAATAGGCCGCGACGGGACCGCACTTTTTAACTGCGTTGCACCAATCGGGACGTACGATTGAACCGCATTGACAAACAGACACGGACATCTGAACTGCATTGAACCACAGAGGCCGCGCGGACATCTGTACTGCAATTGAAACTGCAATTGAACCACAGGGGCCACAGGGAGCACAGGGGGTTCGAAGTGCCGACTGACGTAGCGTATCCGGACATTTGAATGAAATTGAGGCTGTAAAGGCGGTTACACTTTTTTTACAATTTCAAAACTACCATTAGGAAATGGAGTTACCAAACGTTATCAAAAGTTAACCAAAGTTTTCCGTTTCGTCCATTTCAAAATTTGAAAAGAGTTCGGTGCAGCAGCGATGTGTCGCCGACTCACCCCCTGTGATCCCTGTGTCCCCTGTGGTTCATTATGCTGTTGACCCACGCGACCCGTAGCGCTACTCACCGATCGTGCGCACCTGAAGCAGTGGGCGCACAGCGCGCAAGTCTGTGAAAAACAGCGACAGCTGAAGTGGCTCGTCAAACACCGTCGCAAAGTCTGCTGCGGACAACGCGCTCTCCAGTCGCACTGCAAACGTGGTGCGGAGCAGCCGAGTGTAGTGATCGATGTCGTAGTCACGGGCGTCGTGTGCCTGAACCGCTTCGCCGTCGTACTCACTCACCACACCGCCGGCCCCTGACTGCGTTCGGTAGACGCGCACCCGATCGCCCACGCGCCACGAGGTGCGATTGGTGGCCAGCATTGCTTCATACGGAAACTCGCGCCGGCTTGCTCGCGTTTCGAGATACCGCGCCGGCGACTTGGTGAGACGCACGCGTGAGGACACCTCGAGCGTTGGCAGACGCCGCTCTTGTACCGCACGCACGCTCTCGAGATACGCGTCACGCACGCCGGGCACATCGCCGTGCAGCAGACTGCGTATCGCACGGCGCAGAAACGCCTCTCCGTACGGCTCGGCACGACTCGAACGAAAGGCCACGCCGCGCAGCACCAGCGTGCCGTCGTATCCCAGCAACGCGTAATTCTTCGGCATGTGCGAGAGCATCGCCGCATACCGTCCTTCTAACTCCAGTTGCACGAGTGGCGGCAGCAATGTGGCCACGTCTGCCACAACGCGTCGTTCATCGACTTCAGTCCATGACTCGGGCACCGAGCAGTACACGCCATCGGTGTCCGCTTCAATCAACGTCACGCCGCGATCACGAAGTGCGCCGCACATCTGGTTGAGCGTCTCGCGTCCGCGACGTGTCACTTCGTTCGCCGCGTGCACGTCAGCAAAGCGCGTGAGCCCTCCGCCCGCGGCGAGGTACCCATACGCCGAATTGACAACCAGTTTCATGGCCGCCGACATGGCTTCATGACGATGTCGCTCCGCCGACGCGGCGGGGGCTGCGCGTGCGCTGGCCTTGGCCGCCAATCGTGTCTCCACCAGGCGATCGACCAGCGCCAGCATCGCCCCAAGATGGTCGCGCGCCGGTCCGATGCGAAACGCGCGCATGAGTGACGGATACAGACTCGCCACATCCGCTTTTACAACGCGCGACGCAACACCGGTGGCAAACAGATGCAGGGCAGCACCCGTATGCGTCGTTCCGTCACCCTCCATGTGTGCGGGCAATGCCATTCCCGCGCGCATGTACGCGCGCACGAGCAGCGGATCAATCACACCAGTGGCCGCGCCCGCATCAGCGAGGCGTTCGTAGCGACGCGGCGCCATCTGGGCGAGCGCGAACGCGGCACCGCCGAGCATGCGCGCGAGCGCCGCAACTTCAACAACGTCGGCGGTCGCGTATCGTCGCACGCGTTCTGGGTCGCGCCGATAGGTTGCGTAGATCTGATCGCCACGAATGAGCTCACGCTCCGGCCCACTAATGCCCAAATGTCGCGCCACGACCTTGAGACCATGCCCCGGCAGTTCGCGTGCTGAAAAGTCATAGCGACGCACCGCATCAAGCGTATCAATGAATTCGCGTCCGGGCGCAACGAAGCGCACGCGTCGCTTTTTGTCGCTGATGCCCGGCGCGCCTCGCTGCGCTGCGCGTTGCTTCATGCCACTGCCCGGAATGCGACCTAACGTGAGCCTGACGCCACATCGCCGAGCGCGCGTATCAAGGAATGGCAGGTCGAAGCCGTGCAGATTGTGATTCTCAATGACGTCCGGATCCGCCGCAAGCACGGTGTCCATCAAACGTCGAATGAGATCTGCTTCGGCTGCGTCGTTGTCGCCTTGTGCTTCCAAGAGCGTGCAGTGACCATCTGGCAGACGCACGGCGATCATGAAGATGCGGTCGTGTTCGGCGTCAAGGCCCGTTGTCTCCAAGTCGAACTGCAGTCGACGCAGTGCATCGAATGGCAAATCGCGAAAGTATGTGCGACCGGTGGCAACGAGATACTGTTCTTCGGGTGGCAAGGTGAAGACGGTCTCTCCACCGAGCTCGCGCAGATGGCTCACACGCTGACCCAGACGTTGGGATGCGCCAAACAACACCGCGTGCGACAACGTGGCGTAGTGCTCGGCGCTGACGTGGTAGCGCAACGCGCCAGGTCCGCGAAGCTCGCGATAATTGACGGCGGCCGGCGTTCCGTCGGCAACGAGTTGCGACCCGAGATGCGACAGGTCATCCAGTCGATCGAGGAGCAGCCACGGGCGAAAGCGTTCGACTTCGCGCACCAACGCTCCACTCTCAGCGTTGCGACGCCAGACCAGTGCGCGGCCGTCGGCCTCCGCCCACACCGACACGATACCGGGCGTCGCATCCCATCCCCACAGCCATTCGTCCTGCTCGGCGCGCGACGCGTGTGCCAGCGGCGCGTGCACTACGCCGCCTTGAGTTCCGGATGCAATGCGCGCAATCGACGAAGCGCGGGGTTGCGCCATGCAACAAGGCCGACCACGGCCAGCGTCGCGATGCCACCAAGAACCACACTTGGCACCACACCAAGCCATTTGGCCGAGATACCGGATTCGAAGGCGCCGATCTCGTTGGACGAGCCAATAAAAATCTGATTCACCGCCGATACGCGACCGAGCAAGCCTTCCGGAGTACGCGATTGCAACATGACGCTCCGAACGACGACGCTGACGGCATCAAACGCACCGCTCAATGCCAGCAGAGCGAGCGAAAGCCAAAACGTCGTGCTTAACCCAAAACCGATCATGCACGCGCCAAAACCAGTGACGGCGACGAGCAAGTTGCGACCGGTGTGATTGAACGGCGGCCACCTGGTGAGCAACGCACTCATGATCACCGCGCCAACGGCAGGCGCCGCGCGCAGAATGCCAAGCCCGCTCGGGCCGACGTGAAGAATCTCTGCGGCAAACACCGGCAACAGTGCCGTTGCGCCGCCGAACAGCACGGAAAACAGATCGAGCGTGAGGGCACTAAGCAGTAACGGTTCGCCGAACACAAACCGCACACCGCCGGTGAGCGACTCCAACATCGGCACGCTCGTCACCTCGCGGATTGGTGAGCGATGTCGTACAGCAATCATCAAAAACGTCGCCAGCGTCATCAACACGGCGTCGGTGAGATAGCCGAGTGTGGTGCCACCGATGGCGTAGAGGAGTCCACCGACGGCTGGGCCGAGCACGGCTGCCATTTGCCAGCTGCCACTGCGCCATGTCACAGAGTTGGTGAACAGTTCGCGGGGCACGAGCTCGGCGCTCAACGCTTGTCGCGCCGGTTGCAAAAACGCGCGGGCCACGCCGCTGACGACGATGACGGCATAAATCGCGTGGACACGACCACGGACTGCGAGTGTTGCGCCAAGCGGGGCCGGGTGTGCCAGCAGCCAGAGTGCAATAGAACAGAGCACCAGCACCAGCAGTGCGGCAAGCGCAATACGGCGTCGGTCATGCGTGTCGGCCACGTGTCCGGAGATGAGCGAGATGCTGATCGCGGGCAGCGCTTCAGCGAGTCCGACGAGGCCAAGGGCCAGTGGATCGCGTGTCAGGTCGTAGACTTGCCATCCCACCACCGTGCCCTGGATCTGCAACGCCAGCGTCAGCGTGAACAGCGCCGCGATGTAGCGTCGAAAGTTTGGGATGCGAAGTGCGGCGTACGCGTCTGGTGCTGTGCCAGGTGTGACCATCCCGTGCAATCTAGTGCACGAGCCGACGCACTCGACTTCGCGGTCGCTTGACATTCGGGCGGCCAGTCCAGACCGCACGCTGCACGACGCCATCAAGTGATGTGGACACGTCGAACGCATGCGCCAAAGCCGCACGCACCGAGTCAGTGATCGCCGGCGCATCGAGCGCAACCAGTTGGAATGCTGGTGACGCGACGGTACCGATTGGCCACTCGCCAGTCAGTCCAAATTCATGTCGTACGAGCACGAGGTTGAGTAAGGCACCCTCTGGTAATGGTCGCGCGATCACTTCGTACCCCAGTCGATTCCACCGCACGCGACTCGAGTCCGCGGCCCATTCCGGAAGTGTTGGTCGGACTGCGGCCCACCACGTGGGCACGG
>JAYSVL010000528.1:0-3520 GCA_043718595.1 Gemmatimonadaceae bacterium | reverse complement strand
CGTTCACGCCGAGCCGCCGAGCAGACTATGGCCATGCCACTTGCCGAACCACGAGTTTGGACCGCAGACGATGTGCGCGGATTGCCGGACGATCCGCGCAATCGGTACGAGTGCGTGGACGGAGTTTTGCTCGTGAGCCCAAGTCCGCGTCGATCGCACCAGTTCTGCGTCTTGGCGTTAGCGGCGGCGTTGCGGTCATACGTCACGCGCACGCGCGTGGGAGCGGTGTTGATCGCTCCGAGTGATGTACAGCTGGACGCGCGAACGCTTGTCCAGCCGGATATCTACGTCGTGCCGCTGGTCGGTGGGCAGCTGCCGCGCGACGACGACGCCGTGGAGACGCCGATACTCGTTGTGGAGACGCTGTCCGAATCAACTCGGCGGCATGATCAATTGGTGAAACGCCCGCGGTTCCAGCGTGCCGGCATTGAGTGCTGGATCGTTGACCTCGACGGGCGGTACATTGCGCGGTGGTTGCCGTCGTCAGCGCACGCTGATGTGATTGTGGACGAGCTCATATGGCATCCGACGGGCGCCAGCGAGGCATTTCAGCTTGCACTGCCTGCGTTCTTCGCGGAGTTCCTCGGCGACTAGCGCTACGCGCGTGATTGTGACGTGGGTGGCAACGTTGCGGTGATGGGTTGGAGTCGGTTGTTGCGTATGCTGCGCGATGACCACTTGCGTTCACGCCGAGCCGCCGAGCAGACTATGGCCATGCCACTTGCCGAACCACGAGTTTGGACCGCAGACGATGTGCGTGGGTTGCCGGACGATCCGCGCAACCGGTACGAGTGTGTGGACGGAGTGCTGCTGGTGAGCCCGTCCCCAATGCGGTCGCATCAGCGACCGGCATTCCTCATCGCCACCGCGCTTGAGAGTTACGTCTCCGCGCCCCGTGTCGCCGCCGCGTTTAACGCGCCCAGTGATGTCGAACTTGACACTCGGTCGTTGGTGCAGCCGGACGTGTACGTTCTACCGCTCGTGGACGGTCACGTACCGCGCGACGACGACCCCGAGCTGACGCCGCTGTTGGTCGTTGAGGTTTTGTCGAAATCGACAGAGAGGCATGATCGTCTCGTGAAACGCCCGCGGTATCAACGGGCGGGCATTGAGTGCTGGCTGGTCGACCCGAAGGCTCGGCGCTTTGAGCGCTGGATGCCAAGCGATCGGTTACCACAGATTGTGGTGGACGCCATCACGTGGCGAGCGGATGGTGCGCCGGAGGATTTCCGGCTCGATGTGGCTGAGTTGTTTCTCGACGTGCTCGGTCCCGGCTGAGCCGTTCTACATCTCTGCCTTGCCATCTCGTGCCGCTGATGTGACTCGGCCTTGGCCTCTGCGTGAGGTGGATCCGCGCGCGAGATTCCAATTTCACGAGCTTGCGTCAGTCGGTGTAAGGGGTATGCACTGGACAACTACGAACTGCATGGGGGCTGCGCCCCGATAACAAGGATTTCGCGGATAGAAACGGATACAACAAACGGCAAAAGTTTTGTTGGTTTCGGTTCCTATCCGTAAATCCGTTCGTATCGGGGCGCAGCCCCCTTGCAGTTGGCAGCTTGCGTGGTATGACGAAATCCATCCACGCCGGCACCACCGTCAAGATTTCGCCGTGCAATCTCGTGATGCCCGCAGCGTTGTATTGGTGACGGGCTCTGTCGTGTTGTGGCGTGTTGTGTGCAATGAGCACTTGCGTTCACGCCGAGCCGCCAAGCAGACTATGGCCATGCCTCTTGCAGCAGAACGTGTATGGACTGCGGACGATGTGCGCGGATTGCCGGACGTTCCGCGCAACCGCTACGAGTGCGTGGACGGAGTGCTGCTGGTGAGCTCGTCGCCGTTGCGGTCGCATCAGGCACTGGTGAGCGAGATACATTATGCGCTCAAGGGCTATCTCAAGTTGCACAAGGTGGCCGCCGTGTTCGGTGCGCCGTGTGACGTGGAACTGGACACTCGATCACTGGTGCAGCCGGATGTGTACGTGCTGCCGCTCGTAGACGGTCATATACCGCGCGACGACGACCCCGAGCTGACGCCGCTGTTGGTCGTGGAGGTGTTGTCGAAATCGAAAGAGCGACATGATCGGCTCGTCAAACGCCCGCGGTATCAACGGGCGGGCATCGAGTGCTGGCTCGTCGACCCGAAGGTTCGGCGATTTGAGCGCTGGATGCCGCGCAATCGTCATCCAGAGATTGTGGTGGACGCCATCACGTGGCGAGCGGTTGGCGCGCCGGAGGATTTCCGGCTTGGTGTGTCTGCCCTGTTCGATGAGGTCCTCGGGCCGCACTGAACGCTCGTCGCAAGCACTACCGCGGCAGGCCGATGCGTCCTTATCTTGCGGCTCGCCGGAGACGGTGGGGCCGAAAGGCTCAGGCCCGAAAGGCCTACGCCAGGTGCCCCTTAGCTCAACTGGCAGAGCGTCTGACTCTGAATCAGAAGGTTCCAGGTTCGACCCCTGGAGGGGCAATACGAAGCCCGTCAACGCTTTACGGCATTGGCGGGCTTTCTATTTGCCCTCAGCAATAACCAGAAGGAACGCCCAAGGAACGCCGCAGCATGATTTGGAGTCGTGCTGGCCTCCGGCAGACGTCGCGTGCGTGATCGAAGCGCCCTAGCCGTTGCTCAAGGTTCTTTCGGTGGCGGGACAATCGCGACTGCCGAGGAATTCCCCATGGGCCCGACTTCGCGTCCGTTCGTTGGCAGGAACAAGCCGATAGCAACGGTACCGGAGACGTGCACTTCTTGCTGCACCGGCCCGCCATCGGGTCCCGATGTCACCGTGTGCACGCGATCGGACATGCCGAGCCTTGTTTGCTCGTACCAACGGATCGCACCCACGTCGCCGCGCCGGACTTGCTTGAGCAGCGCGTTGCCGCTCACCCTCGCCCCGCTCGCCTTTCCACGTTCCACGGCGGCGAATAAATCCTCCTTGCGAAGCCGTGCGAACGTGCCGCGGTCGACCCCGATCACGTCGGCCATCTGCTCGGCGGTCAGTCCCAGCCGCGCCATCCGCTCCACCGCGCGAATGGTGCGAGCGTCGGGCGTAATTCGCGGGCGACCGCGCTTGGCCGGTGGTGGCATTGATGGAGTTTCGTCCGAAGCTGGCCCGTCAGCGTTCCGTTGCGGCTGCGCTGACGCCGCGCTGGGTGACTTTTTCCGCTTTGGCGTCGGCGTAGGAACGCGCTCCGGTGCCCTACGCTTATTCCGCGTGCCGGTGTTGCGTGCGCGTGGCAAGAATGGCGCGCTGAACTGGGCGATTTCCTCTGGAGTCATGATGGCTCGCCTCTGGGGTTGTGTCGTCGCGTCATATGATGCGCTCTCCCTTGTCGTCGAATACGCTGTCGATCTCCCCCCGCGCTCGCTGCTCCTTCAGCCGCGCGTATAGCACCGGGTCGCGCGCCTGCTCGCGCGTGAGTGACACCTTGCGCGCCTCCTTCTTCGTTGGGCCGCCTTCGAACAACCTCCCGATCGCGGGGTGGGCCTTGAGTTCCGCTACCAGATCGTCGGCCGTCATCGTGTG
>JAYSVL010000527.1:0-10900 GCA_043718595.1 Gemmatimonadaceae bacterium | reverse complement strand
GCAGAAAACGGGCGCACAACATCGGGGTGAGTGTCAGCGAGACAAACCCGGAGACGAGAATGGCAACGCCGATCGTCACGGCGAACTCACGGAACAAGCGTCCCACCAGCCCCGGCATGAAGAGCAGCGGAATGAACACGGCGACGAGCGATAGCGTCATCGAAAGGATGGTGAAGCTGATCTCTTTCGAGCCGTCCAGCGCCGCTTGCATGGGCGTTTTGCCCTTCTCGATGTGCCGCACGATGTTTTCGAGCATCACGATGGCATCGTCCACCACAAATCCCACGGCCAGCGTCAGCGCCATCAACGACAAATTGTCGAGACTGTACCCCAGCATCCACATCACGGTGCATGTGCCGATCAGCGAAAACGGCAACGCCAGTGAGGGAATGATGGTTGCGCGCGCGTTGCGTAAAAACAGAAAGATCACCATCACGACGAGAATCAGCGTCAGTGACAGGGTGAATTTCACATCGTTGACCGAATGCCGGATAGAATCCGCGCGGTCAAAAATGGTTTCCACCCTAACGCTGGGTGGCAACTGTGGAATGAGTTGCGCCATGATGCGCTGCACGCCTTGCGATACTTCAACCGTATTCACGCCGGGTTGGCGAATAATCGATAAGGCGATGTTCGAGCGGCCATTGAGCTCACTCATCGAGCGCACATTCTGTACGTCGTCGATCACGTTACCGAGATCACCGAGTCGCACCGGCGCGCCGTCGCGATAGGCGATGACCAGATTGCGGAACGCGGTCGCGTTCTTCAGTTGCCCAGATGCCTGCAGCGTGAACGACTGGTTGGGGCCCATCAGAATGCCGGCCGGCTGATTCGAGTTGCCCTGGTTGATCGCCTGCTGCACTTCATCAATGCCGATGCCGCGCTGCGCCAATGCGCCGGGATCGAGTTGCACACGCACGGCGTACTTGGCCGAACCAAACACTTGCACCTGCGCCACACCGGTGACCGTCGACAAGCGTTGCGCAATGAACGTCTCGGCGTACTCGTTCAACTCCACCCGCGAGAGCTGATCGGAGTTGAGACTGAACATCATGATCGGCGCGTCGGCTCCGTTGGCCTTGTTGTACGACGGCGGATTGATCCCCTGCGGCAATTGTCGCAGCGTCTTCGAAATGGCCGACTGCACATCGGCGGCTGCCTTGTCGATGTCACGATCAAGAGCAAACTGCAGGGTGACGTTCGTGTTGCCCTGCGAACTCGACGACGTGATGTTGTCGATGCCTGACACGGTCGTGAATTGCTGTTCAAGCGGCGTGGCGACAGATGTCGCCATCACCTCCGGACTTGCTCCGGGCAGCGACGCCGACACGGTGATCGTTGGATAGTCGATCGTCGGCAGGTCGCTCACCGGCAACTCACGGTATGCCAGCACACCGAACACCAGAATGCCCAGCATGACGAGGGTCGTCATGACAGGCCGCTTGATCCAGAGTTCACTCATATTCATGGCTTGCCGCCTCCCGGCACGCTGTCTCCGCCACGCCCACCTCGTCCGCGACCTCCCCGACCACCACGTCCGCCCACTGCGGCCGGTGTGTCCGATCGGATTTCGACCTTGGCGCCGTCAGCCAGCCGCGATTGCCCGTCGACGATGATTTGTTCGTTGCCCACCAGCCCGCTATCGATTTTTGTCACGGCCCCAGACACCCGTCCCACTTTCACGCTCACACGCTTGGCGCGAGAACTGTCGCCAACCACGTACACGAACGAGCCGGCCGCTGTGGTCACCACCGCGACTGTTGGCACCGTGACGGCGTCGCGATCCACTGAAAGTTGGAGTCCGACGGTCACAAACTGGCCAGGCCACAACAGTCGACTCTCGTTCGGCACGCGAGCTTTGAGCAGCACAGAACCGGTCGCCCGATCGACGACGTTGTTGACGAATGTCAGCGTACCTTGCATGGCCGTCGTCGTGTCGTCCGCCGTGTTCGTGATCGTCACGGAAAGCGCCTTGTCGAGACCCGCGCGCTTGCGCATTTCGGCAAAGTCCCGTTCCGGCACGCTAAAACGCACTAGCACGGGACGAATTTCGTTGATGACCACAAGCGGCGGATCGGCCTGTGCGCGTACCAGATTGCCCGCCTGTATCGCCATCTGGCCCGTGCGACCGGCAATCGGTGCCCGCACAGTGGTGTTGTCCAAATCAAGCTGCGCCCGCTCCACCGACGCACGGTCTCCCGCGACTGTAGCGGTCAAGGCAGACGCGTCCGCATACGCCTGATCGAGCGCTTGTCGCGTGATGTAACCATCCTTCGCTAACCCGGAAAACCGCTCCGAGTCCGCGCGAGCGCGCACCAGCTGCGCCTGATCTCGCGCCAGTAACCCGCGTACACGGTCGAGCTCGGCACGGAACGGGCGTGGGTCGATCTGAAAGAGCACCGTTCCCGCACGAACCTCGTCGCCCTCGGCGATGCCGACCGTCGTGAGCATGCCGGAGACCAGCGACTGTACGGAAACGGTCCGGTTTGCCTCAACCTCGCCGTTGGCGACGATGACGTACGGCAGGGGACCCTTTGTCGCCGACTTGATGGCCACGACCGGCGCGGCTCGCGGCGGCCGAGCGTTCTCCTTACAGCCGACGAGCAGGAATACAGCCGTCGCAGCGCTGAGACTGCGGATATAGCCGGGGCGGCGTACCAAGTACGGCCCAAAAACGTATGCTGGCATTCGCATGGTCGAACAACGGAACAGCGCGCCGAACTCTGTGCCGGATGGCGACAAAGTGGCGCGCCACAGGAGCGACGTACTCGGACGCTCAGCAAATTAACGCCCGCGCGGACCATACCGTTGGCGGTGCATGCCTTACAACACCACGCGTACGAGGCGACGTGGCGTGGTCCGCACGCGCGACACACCAGCGCTATCCCCGTCCGTCCGAATCTGCAGTCGGATCTGGCTCCCCATCTCGCGGACGCGTTCCATAGCCCGTTCGATCTCGCGCCGCATGTCGTCACTGCCCATTCGGATGTCGTCGCCATTGATCCGCAACACCCCGGACCCCCCACCGAATGGAAACTCGCGCAACGGCAGGTCAGTCGCCTTGACCGCCGTCACGTTCACCTCGCGATATCGCCCTCCACCAAATACGCGCAGCGTCACCTGCCCGCCGACGGCGACCTTCTGCACTTCGCGAACGAATCGATCGACCCGTGCTGACGATGCCCTCGCGTCGTCGACGTCTTCCCTCGGCACGCGCACGTCAACGCCGTTCACGGCGGCAATGCGGTCACCTTCAATGATCCCCGCTTTCTCGGCGGGACCGTTGGCCACCACCGACGAGACAAACAGGCCGAGCGAATCCCGTACTCTGCCCGACCCGCCCACCGAAATTCCAACCGCCGCCCGGTTGTCATCGCGCGAGATGCCGATGCGTCGCTCACTGACGCGATTCAGGTCGGTGGCCGATACCGTCTTCACCGTCACGGCACGCGTCTGCCCGTTGGTCATCAGGCGGAGGTCCACGTCGTCACCCGGCTTTGCCTTAGACAAGACCCGTTGCAGTCGACGTTGCCCAGTGCCGGAGAGCGCGGCGTCGTCTGCGTCACTGCGACTCACCCGCAGACTCGTGCCGTTGATCGCGCTAATCACATCGCCCGCTTTCACACCCGCAGCGGCAGCCGGACCACCGGCGTCGACCGCATCAATGCGAACGCCAGCGGTGTCCGCCAGCGAACTGGCGGCGAGTGTGACGCCGATGACCGCACGATTGCTGCTTCCAACGTAGACAGACATGCCCGTTGGCAATCGCTCGATGCGCACCTCACCGCCGACACGCGGTGGTGTCGTGCTGCTTTGCGCATGCGCGGAGGTGCCGAGCAACGCGAGGAGGGAGACAGCAGATTGGAGCAGCGTGTATCGCATAGATGATCTCACATGTTGAGGTTCATGAATTCGACACGCAGTCGTCGCCGACGGTTTCCACCCCGTGCGCGCTTGATGCAGGTTGGCGTCGGGGATAGCGTGGCTGCACGTTGCATGGGACATCTGGTCCGCTACTCCAAACCAGGGCGGACACAACCACAGGATAACAGCGGATACACTGCAATTCTCGTGGGATAGCCAACGGATACACTGCAATTTTCGTGGGATAAGAACAGATAGGAACTGATTTGCAGGGATACTGCAACAAACTGCAAACAATTTTTGTAGTTTGCGGTATCCATTTGAATCAGTTCCTATCAGTTGCTATCCCACGAAATTTGCAGTTTATCCGCTCATATCCCCCCAGCACTGGAAGTTTATGTTAGAACATCGACCGCTCGTGTGTCCCGTCGAGCTATCACCCGGCCGCCGGTGGACGCTCGGCGATGGCACGCTGGTACCGACGGACGATACATTCGCCATGTTCGTCGCCGCGCGCGACGGCGACGTCGGCACCGTAAAGCAATTGGTGTCGCGTACGCCGTTGCTGGCGACGGTGGAATACAACTACACGCCGCCGATTCACTTCGCGGTGCGGGAAGGCCATCGCGAGATCACCGAATTTCTGCTCGACCATGGTGCCGATCCGGCCTACCGCAGCTACCCGTTCAAGGAATCGTTGCTGACCTTCGCCGAGGATCGCGGTCACAACGACATCGCGGCGCTGCTGCGACGACGTCTGTCGCAGCGATTTGCGCTCGCCGCCGAAACGCAGGCCATAATCGCCGCTGCGGCTGCCGGTAATCTCGCCGCGGTAAACGTCGAACTGGCGCGCGACCACCGACTCGCGCGCGTGTCCAACGAAACGGGCGACACAGCGCTTCATCACGCGGCCAGGCACGGACATTTGCACATCGTTCGCGCCTTGCTCACGGCCGGCGCGGATGTCGACGCCGTGCGCGGCGACGGATACCGACCCATTCACAGCGCCCTGATGCCGAATTGGTTCTTTCCGGGAACGCCTGGTGACCGTGCAGCGATCGTCGAGCTGCTTCTAACACACGGCGCGATGTACACAATCTTCATCGCGGCGCTATTGGGTGACGTTTCGTTTGTGCGCGACGCGCTCGCTCGCGACGGTACGCTCGCAAACTTCGAGGACACGTGTCATCATCGCGTGCTGTCGGCCGCCGTGCGCCGCGGCGACGTGGCAATGACACGTCAGTTACTGGAGCAAGGCGCCGATCCGAATCTGCCCGAGGAAGGCTCGCGACGCGGACTCTCGCTGTGGATCGCAGTCAACGATCGGCAGCCGGAGCTTGTCCGTCTGCTGCTCGCACATGGCGCCGACCCGAACGCCGATGTCGAGTCAAGCGGCACGCCGATGTCGCAGGCCATGGCAAAACTTGACGGCGAGCTCTCGGCGTTGTTGCAACGTCATGGTGGACGTGTGTCGCAACCGTCCGATCGCGATCAGGTCGGCAGGCTCATTCAGGACGGAAAGCTGAGTGAAGCCGAGGCGCTGTTGCGCGCCAACTTGCACTGGATTCACGACGATGAAGCAGGCTGGGGCGACGGCATACTCGCCGGGCCAGCAAACGAAGGACGCCATGATGTCATCGCGATGCTCATGCGACTCGGCGCGCGCGTCCCGATGATTTCGAAGTGGGCGCCGTACTACTACTTCAAACACGAGGCTACAGCGGCATTCTTGCTGCAACACGGCATGAGCCCTGATCATATGAACTGGCATCGATTCACGTTGCTGCATCATATGGCGGCCGACGGGGAGCTCGCGAAAGCCAAGCTGCTCCTCGATCATGGGGCGACCGTTGATGCCATCGACGACGAGTATCGGTCTACACCGCTCGGCGTCGCAGCGCGACGTGGCCAGCAGTCGACGGTCGAGTTGTTGCTCCAGGCCGGTGCGGATCCAGTCGCCGCTGGTGCGTCCTGGTCCGCACCACTGGCCTGGGCCGAGCGGAAGGGGCATACCCGCGTGGCAGACACACTCCGTCAGGCGATAGCGGAACAGCGGATGGGAAACGACTGATCGCTCTACGCCGTCGCGTGCCTAATGCCGAGGCACTAACGCACGCGGCCGAATCGCGCTGCGATCCCAAACAAGAGTGGACCAGCGGCCGCTGCACCGAGTGCGCCGAGCAACGCCGTGGCGCCAAGCTCGCCACCGCGAAATAGCAGCCACATCGTCAGCACCAAGGTGAGCATCGGCAGCGACGCCAACACCGCCAGACCGCGCGTTCCTAACGGCACGCGAAAGGCTCCGCGCAGTTTCGGTTCGCGAACACGCAGGCGGAGCAGTGCACCGAACTCCATCGCCATCGCCATGGAATACAACACCACATCGGCCACCACGAGTTGCGAGAATGGCAGCAAGGCGAACGCTGAATAACACAGCGCCGAGACGAGTACCGCGCGACTGGGATTACCTCGTGCATCAAGGATCGAAAGCGTCGACGGCAACATGCCATCGAGTGACATCGCGAGCGGAATGCGCGAGTACGCCATCAGCAGCGCATTAAACAACGCGAGCGCACTGATCACTCCCGTCGCGGCGACGGCGATCGCAAGGAGCGGACCCATCGCGCCACCACTGGCCCGCGCGATCGCCGGCCAGCCACCATCTGTCCACGTCGTCCAATCAGTCGCGGCCAGTGTGGACGAGACGGGGAGCAAATACCCCAACGTGACAACGGTCAAAGCGAGAGCAAGCGCACGCGGATACGTGCGCGACGCATCCCGAATCTCTCCACCCACGGTACTCGCGTTATCCCACCCCAAGTAGTTCCAGAGCACGGTGGAGAGGCCAACCCCTAACGCGCCAAACGTTGTTTCACCGGGCTTGGCAAACGGCAACCACGGAACGTGCGTGATGCGTGGAATCGCAGCCAATGTGATCGCGAGAAACGTGGCGAGGATCATGGCGGCGGCGACAATCGACACCTGCCCCACGCGACCTGCGCCGCGCAAGTTGATCGCCGTGCATCCCCAGATCATGGCCAGCGAAATGACCCACTGTTGGGTGTGGCTGAGCGCTGGGAAAAAGAATGCCAGATACTGATTGAGCAGCACGGGATAAATCGCCATGTCCACCAGCGAATAACACCACGTACACCATCCGTTTTGAAAACTCCAGAACGGTCCAAATGCGCGACGCACCCAGCGATAGTAACCGCCCTCTTCCGGCAGCATACTGGCAAGTTCTCCAATCAACAGCGTTTCCGGAATACTCCAGAACAGTGGGACCAATACGAGCAACAGCAGCGCTGCGCCGGGTCCAATCGACTGCACCAGCCCTTCCATCGAAAACGCGCCGCCGGATGTGTTGAAGAACATCACGGCGGCGAGCGACACCAATCCAAGCGACCGACGGAGCTTCACCCGAGGACGATGTTGAGCAAGCGTTTCGGGACAAAGATGACGGTCTTGATGGTGCCGGTGACAAACTTCGCGACGGCCGCGTCACTCATCGCCGCCGACACGGCGGCATCTTTCGTGACCTCCGCTGGCAGTCGCAGTTTGCCACGCACTTTGCCGTTCACCTGTACGACGATCTCCACTTCGTCGTCCACCAGCAGCGCGGCATCATGCGCGGGCCAACCGCTGTCAAACACACTCGCGGTGTGTCCGAGCGCCGCCCAGCACTCTTCTGCCAGATGCGGCGCATACGGCGCCACCATCTGCACCAGCGGCAACACCTCCGCCCGTTGCGCCACCCGGTCACCGCGTCGCACCACGTTGAGATACTCCATCATCGCGGCAATCGCCGTGTTGTAGGCTAGTGTGCCGCTGTCATCGCCAACCTTCTTGATCGTGCGATGCAGCTTGCGCATCACCTCTGTATCCACCACACCGTTATCGGATACATCGCGTACGGTTGCCCACAGGCGATCAAGAAAGCGACGCACACCACTGATGCCCTGATCGCGGAAGTCGCCCCCTTCTTCGTAGGGCCCGAGGAACATGAGGTACATACGAAACGCGTCCGCACCCCACTGCTCCATGTACACGTCGGGGTTGATCACGTTGCCCTTGGACTTGGACATCTTCGCGCCGTCGCGAATGATCATGCCGTGTGCGCGAAACCGTGTGAATGGCTCCTCAAAACCAATGTGACCCGCGTCGTGCAGCACCATGGTCACGAAGCGCGAATACAGCAGATGCAACACCGCGTGTTCGTTGCCACCAATGTACGAATCCACGGGCAACCATTTGGCCGTACGACTCGTGTCGAACGCGGCGGACGCGAGCGTTGCACTCGGATAACGTAGAAAGTACCACGCGCTGTCCAGGAACGTGTCGGACACGTCGGTCTCGCGACGGGCACTCGCGCCGCACGTTGGACACGGCACGCGATACCACTCTTCATGGCGTGCGAGTGGCGAGATGCCCGAGTCGTCCGGCTTGAAATCCGGAATAAATGGCAATTCGACCGGCAACTGCGACTCGGGTACGGGTACCACGCCGCACGCATCACAATAGATGATGGGAATGGGCGGTCCCCAGTAGCGTTGTCGCGAGATACACCAGTCGTGCAGGCGATAGTTCACCACGGGCGTCGCGTGTCCGCGTTCTGCCAGCCACGTCGTCACATTCGTTTTTGCATCACGCACTGCCATGCCGTCAAAGTGCGCCGAGTTCACGAGCACGGCATTCGCATCGTCAGTGAAGGCGGCATCGCCGAGTGGTGTTTCGGCGTCGTGCAGTGACGGAGCGACGACGCGCACAATAGGCAGACCGAACACACGCGCGAACTCAAAGTCGCGCTCATCGTGCCCGGGCACGGCCATGACCGCGCCGGTACCATACTCCATCAGCACATAGTCAGCAATCCAGATCGGAATCGGCGCGTTGGTTGCTGGGTTCGTCGCGTACGCTCCCGTGAACACGCCTGTCTTGTCTTTCACGCTCTTGCGCGAAATCAGATCTTGTCGTGTCGTTGCTGTCTGATACTCGCGCACCGCATCGCGCTGTGCGTCGGTGCTGACGACGTCCACCAGCGGATGTTCTGGTGCCAACACGATGTACGTCGCACCAAAAATTGTATCAGCGCGCGTAGTGAACACGCGTACCTGCTGCGATGAATCCTGTGCGCGAAACTTGAGTTCTGCGCCTTGCGAGCGACCAATCCAGTTGCGTTGCGCTTGCTTGGTGACGGCCGACCAGTCCAGCGTGTCCAGATTGTTGAGCAACCGTTCGGCGTACTCACTGATCTTAAGAACCACTGTTCGAGAAATCGCTGTTCGACGGCCGTGCCGCACCGTTCGCACAGCCCGTTCTCGACCTGCTCGTTGGCCAGTACCGTCTTGTCGGTCGGGCACCAGTTCACGGCAGCTGCCTTTTTGTACGCTAGGCCCTGTTTGTACAGCTGCAGGAAAACCCACTGCGTCCACTTGTAGTACTCGGGGCGACTCGTATCCACCTTCGACCGCCAATCGACCATGAGGCCAGCGCGTTCCAGCTGCCGCTGGAAGTTGGCGACGTTTTTGGGCGTCAACTCCATCGGGTGCGCGCCAATCTTGAGCGCGTAGTTCTCGGAGTGAATGCCAAACGCGTCGTAGCCGAGCGGCTGAAACACCTGGTGGCCCTGCAGGCGTCGAAAACGCGCCGAAATGTCGCTTCCCGTAAAGGCGAAGAGATTGCCGACGTGCAGCCCTTCCGCCGACGGATATGGGAACATCATCAGGGCGTAGAACGGATTCGGTGCTCCATCGAGATCAACCGCGTTGGTGGCGCGTTCGGCCCAGCGTTGCTGCCATCGGGCTTCGACACTGGTTGGGTCGTATGGCGCGGGGGTCGTCTGGTCGGAGGCGTCAGCATGCGTCATCGCTCGAAGATAACGCAGGGCTTTCCACAAACGGCGAGGCTGTGCGCCGTCTGTATCCCACCCGGATCAGCGTCGCGTGTCTGGCTGCAGCCTGGCAAGCGCTCGTCGTGCGTGCAGCAACGGGGGCGCGTCGGCGTCACCCGCGCTCCACTTGGCCACCAGTGCCGACCATGCTCGCGCCGCTGAAGCGGTGTCACCAACACGCTCGGCCAGGCGCGCCAATTGTTCGAAGCTGCGCAGCCAGTCTTGTTGTGTCTCCGAGCCGAACCGAAAACTCTCGGTCGCCGCACGCGCGAACGTCACCGCAGAATCGAGTTGACCCATGCGTTCAAACGTCGCCGCGGCAATGCTCAGTCCCAGCGCCGGATACGCCGTGAACTGGAGCGTGCCGAGGGCGGCGCGAGCACGCGCGATGTTCCCATCCGCCAAAGCCACGTCGGCCTTGAGGATCGCCAGCGCTTCCTGATCCTGACGGGCGTTGGGTCGGAGGGCGGCCCGCGCGACCAGTGAGTCGAGGAGTAGATGGGCGCGCTGGAGCTGACCAGCCCGCACAAACTGATGTCCACCAAACATCACCGCCGCCGCCTCAATGTTGGTTGCGCGGAAAATCGCGAACGCCCGGTCTAGCGCCGCACGCGCTTCGTCACTCTTGCCACTGCCAAGGGCAACCTCTGCCAGCAGCAGCGCCTCTCGGTACTCGGCCAGCGTACCGTGAGAGTCAAGGGACTGTGCAGACCGCACCGCCGCGGCGGCGTCTGCAAACTTTCCGCGGTAGAGCGCCAAGTACGCAAGCGACCGATGTCCGTTCGCCCGGTCAGCGGCACGCGGCCGCGCGAGCATGCGTCGAAAGATTCGCTCCGCCGCCACGACGCTGTCTGAAGCAACGAGCGTCGCTCCCCAGAACTGGTTGACAAATCCGGTAACCATGTACGTCGAGTCCACACGGTCTGCCCGCGCAAAATTGTCGAGCGCGAGCCGGAAGTCTCCGTTCCCTCGATGGGTCATCGCCAGCGTGTAGAATGTCCCCGAATCGAGTGAATCGAGCGCGATGGCGTTTTGCAGTGCGGGAATGGCCTCGCCATAACGTCGGGCGATGCGCAGCGCATCACCGAATAGCAACCAATTCGCCGCGGACGGAAAGGATGACGCCATCGTGCGCGCGAGGCTGAT
>JAYSVL010000526.1:0-10904 GCA_043718595.1 Gemmatimonadaceae bacterium | reverse complement strand
GAAGGAAATGCGCGAAGTCACCGGCGATGCGCTTGAGCGCCGAGTCGCCCAGTCTCTCGCATCGGCATTGTCGTTGCAGCTAGATCCACTGGTCGCGCTCGATGGCGGCAGTACCGCCTCGTGGCGACGCGTGGCAATTGCGGATGGTGTGGAATTGCATGTGCGCGATGACTCGCCGGCGTCACGGGATGACGTGATGGTCACGATGCGCGACACATTGCGCAGCACACTCAGTCGAAACGAATTCGGCAGCTAGGCCGCACACCGTGCGCACGATGGAACGCGAGTCCCATCGACTAACATTCGGAGTACACACCCTGACGGTCTCGCCGCGCGCACCACTGCGTGCGGCCCTCACACTTTGCTCGGCACGAGTGCTTGCATGACGTATCGCGTTCTGGTCACTGACGATGTCGATCCTGAAGGCGTGGCCTTGCTCGTGGCGGAGCCGGAACTCGTTGTCGACGAAGTGCCGACGCTCAGCAAGGACGACCTGCTCGCGCGTATTCCCGACTACGATGCGATTGTCGGACGCAGTGCGACCCGCATTTCCGCAGAGTTGTTGCGGCGCGCGACGAAACTCCGTGTGGTTGGGCGCGCCGGTGTTGGCGTCGACAATATTGCCCTTGATGTCGCCACGTCCCTCGGTGTCGCGATCATCAATGCGCCAGCAGGCAACACGGTCGCCGTGGCCGAGCTGTTCTTCGGTGCCGTCATCGGCCTGCTGCGACAATTGCCGCAAGCCGTGCAGACGATGTCCGAAGGGCGCTGGGACCGCGCACTTTACCTTGGACGCGAGCTCAAGGGCAAAACGCTCGGCATTGTCGGACTTGGACGCATTGGTGGGGAGATCGCTGCACGCGCGCACGCGTTTGGCATGAACGTGGTCGCGTTTGATCCGTACGTCGCCGACGAACGGTTCACCGCACTGCGCGTGCGTCGCGCGGCGACACTTGATGCGCTTGTTGCGGAGACCAATATCCTCACCGTGCACGCGCCGCTCACCGATGAAACACGCGGCATGATTGGCAAGCGCGAACTGGGACATTTGCCAGCGCGTTCCGTGGTGGTCAACATGGCGCGCGGTGGCATTGTCGACGAAGTGGCCTTGCTCGCCGCACTGGACGCAGATCAGCTGCGTGGCGCCGTACTTGATGTGTACACCAGCGAACCACTGCCGGCCGATCATGCCTTGCGTCGTGCACCAAATCTCGTGCTCACACCGCATCTGGGTGCAAGCACGGTCGAAGCGCAACGCAATGTCGCGCGGGATGTTTGCATCGCCGTGCGTGATGCCTTGCTGCACAAGGATCTCTCACGGTCCATCAATGTCTCAGCCGGTGCCGATGGCTGGGCCGACCTGCATCAGGCGATGCTCGTCTGCCGCCGCGCTGCGGCGGTCGCGCGTGCGGTGCTCAATGATCAAGGCATGCGCGCGGTGCGTCGCTTGGCACTCCGCGTTGGTCCCGAACTCGCCCACGGTGCCGCAGCGTTGCTCGCCGCCGCCGCGGTGGGTGTGCTGGAAGGGGTCATTGAAACAGATCGTCTCAACCTGATCAATGCGCGCAGTCTGGCGGAAGCGCGCGGCATTGAACTCTCGGTGGGCGAGTCTAACGAGTTGGGGCACGGGCGTGCGGTTGAAGTCGCGCTCTCTGGTGGCATGCAACAACTCGCAGTCACTGGCGTGGCGCCCGATGGCAGTGTGCCACGACTGACGCAGATCGGTTCGTTTCACGTTGATGTCAATCCAAAACACACGCTACTCATTCTGACCAACAGAGACGTCCCGGGTGTGATTGGACGCGTTGGCACGTTGCTCGGTGAGCGCGGCGTCAACATCGCCGAGTACCATCAAGCGCGACTGGCACAGGGTGGTGATGCGCTCGCTGCGGTGTCGGTAGACGGCACCGTCGATGAAGGAACGCGACGTGCACTGCTCGAACTGCATGACGTGGTGTCGGCCAGTGTCGTACATTTTCGGGAAGACTGAGTCCAAACGGTGTCGGTGCTCACGACCATGGTGTCGCACGACCTGGATGTCCGTCGCGCCTATGCGTGCGACGCGTCCGGCCTGGAGATGATCCCCGATGCGGTGGCCCGGCCCGCGGAGATCCCGCATGTGGTGGAATTGTTGCGCGAGGCGACGACGCACCGCACGCCGGTCACTGCATGCGGCGCGCAAACCAGCACGACTGCGGCGTCCATCGCAGACCACGGCCTGCTCCTGTCCTTGCGCGCGCTGTCGCAGATACACGACGTGGACCGCGAAACGATGAGCATTCGTGTTGGTGCCGGCGCATTGGTTGCCGACGTGCGACGTGCTGCGGCAGGGGCGCAACTACTCTTCACACCGGATCCTACGAGCGAAGAAGAGTGCACCATCGGTGGCGCGATTGCCTGCAACGCATCGGGCGCACGCTCCCTGCGATACGGTGCCACCCGTCCGCACGTGCGCGCGATCACCGTGGCCATGATTGACGGCTCGCTGCTCGAATTGCGCCGGCCAATGCTCGAGAAGAACACTGTCGGCTATCCCATTGCGCACGACCCAGTCGACTGGTTTATCGGCAGCGAAGGCACGCTCGGCGTGGTCGTCGAAGCAGAACTCGCACTACATCCGTTGCCGGCACAGGTACTGGGGCTCGCCATTCCGTTCACGCGCGACGATGAGGCGCTCGCCTTTGTTGTCGCGGCCCGACGGTCGCGCGATGTGTTCCCACGCTGTCTCGAATATTTCGACGCGCGGGCGCTGACCATTGCGCGCGATGCGGGCCACGCGAGCGACTGGGCGCCCAGCGCGCAGGCGATGATTTACGTCGAGGAGACCGGTGCACGGGAAGCGACGCGCGATGAGGAGCTTCCGCTCGACGCGTGGCTGGCATTGGCAGAAGCACATCGAGCCCTCACCAGCGACATTCGGGTCTACGATGCGCCGGGTCCGCTCAGCGACGCGCGCCGGATGCGACACGCAATTCCGACAACGATGAACGAGCGTGGCGCAACGTTTCGCGCACACGGTGGACGCAAAGTGTCCACCGACTGGGCCGTGCCGTATCCACGACTCGCAGACGCACTGCGCATGGCCCGCGACATTGCCAGCGCGCACGATGTGCCGCAGGCCGTAGCGTACGGACACGCAGGCAACGGACATCCGCACCAAAACTTCATTGCGCGCGACGCCGCCGAGTTGCGTCGTATCGAAGCGGTCGTGGAAGCGACGCTGAAAGTCGTAGTGGCGATGGGTGGCACCGTCGCGGCAGAGCACGGGATCGGCAAGCTGAAGCGGCGTTGGTTACCCATGCAAGCCAGTGACGCGCAGTTGCGTGTGATGCGCGCACTCAAGCGCGAGTTCGATCCGCTCGGCCTGCTGGCACCGGGGAACGTGTTGTGACTAAGCGCACGCGCAGCGTTGATGATGTCACGCCGCGCTATTCGTCCGTGGTGTTCGACGTCGATTCCACACTCACGTCGCTCGAAGGTATTGACTGGCTGGCGACGTTGCGTGGCGATCGTGTCGCGCGAGAGATCGCGTCGCTCACCGACCGTGCGATGGCGGGCGAGATCACCCTCGAATCGGTATACGCGCATCGACTGGAGCTCATCAAACCGACGCGGGCGGAGATTGCGGCACTGGGTCAGGCCTACTGCGACGCGGTACAACGCGGCGCGCGGGGGCTGTGCGCGGTGCTCGCTGCGGCGGGCACGGACGTGACCATTGTCAGTGGTGGGTTGCGCGATGCGATTCTTCCGCTGGCGGCGTACCTCGGGGTACCCGCAGCGCGTGTGCACGCCGTGTTCATCTGTTTTGACAGCAGCGATCGCTATCGCTCGCTCGACGGCGCGCAGCTATTGGCCACGCAGCGTGGCAAACCTGCACTGCTGCACGCACTGTTGCTGCCGCGCCCGTGTGTGATGGTGGGCGATGGCGCGACGGATGCGGCGGTGCGTGGCGTGTCTGATGCGTTTATCGCCTATACCGGCGTGACACGACGCGCTGCCGTGGTTGCCGTGGCGGACGCCGAGGCCGCTGACTTCTCAACGTTGCACGCGTTGCTCTTCCACCCGAACTCGTGACGCGCATGTCGGATCACGTTGCCGCGCCCTTTGGCACGTTTTTTCTGCCCGGACCAACAGAAGTGCGTCGTGAGGTGCTGGAAGCGATGCTTGCGCCAATGTTGCCGCACCGCGGCGCAGACTTTGAGACCATGTTCGCACGCGTCGTCACACTGCTGCAAGGTGTCTTTCGCACGCAGCGCCCGGTCTACGTGAGTACGTCGTCGGCAACGGGTTTTATGGAAATGGCGGTACGGTGTGCACCACCTGGACCCGTACTCGCGCTCGTCAATGGTGCGTTCTCTGAGCGCTTTGCTGACATCGCGCGCGCGTGTGCGCGTGAGGTGGACGTCTGCGCTGCGCCGTGGGGAGAGGTTGTGTCGCCTGCACAGGTAGAGTCCGCGCTGCACAGCAAACGATACGTCGCCATCACTGTGGTGCATTCAGAAACGAGCACCGGCGCACTCACCCCGTTACAGCCGCTGGCAGCGCTCGCGCGTGCGCACGACGTGCTTGTACTCGTCGACAGCGTGACCGGTATCGCAGGGGCGCCGGTAGAGACGGACGCGTGGGACCTGGACGTGGTGCTTACCGGATCACAGAAAGCACTCGCGTTGCCGCCGGGTCTCGCGTTCGCCGCGGTGAGCGAACGATTTCTTGAGCGCGCCACGCAGGCCACAGCACGTGGTCGCTATTTCGATGTGCTCGAGTTTGAGCAATATGCGCGCAAGCATCAGACGCCCAACACGCCGGCGTTGTCGCTGCTGTACGCGACGCTGCTGCAGGGTGAAGCGATTGCGCGGGAAGGCATTGAAGCACGATGGGCGCGACACGCGGCGATGGCGCACGCAACGCAGCAGTGGATCGCCGAGTCGTGCGACGCAATCGGACTGCGCCTTGAGACGGTGGCCGATGCCCGCTGGCAATCGCCAACCGTGACCGGCATTCGGCTGCCCTGCGGGGTAGACGGCGATGCGCTGGTGAAGGCGGTTGCGAGACGCGGGTTCGTCATCGGCGGTGGCTACGGCAAGCTCAAAGCGACGTCGATTCGCATTGGTCACATGGGGGACCACACGGTCACGGGCGTGAGTCACTGTCTTGATGCCGTCGCTGATGCGTTGCGCGAGTTGGGGTCAGCGTCCAGCTTCCATGCTTGATGAATCTCGCTGCGCGTCGGCGCCCGGCTACGCGAGGAGTGGTTCTCGACCGCGCGCTCGAGGAACTCCCGCTATTCCGCCTGAGTGACTCCGCGGATGATGCACCCGTCTCGTTTACTTCCGAGAACGGCGGGCGCTGGCGTGTCATCCCCTTCCCTGGCGACCGCCTCCCCGGCACGTTCGACCAGGATGTGTACGTCGAACTGTTGCATCGGTACAACGAAGCGGGGGCTCCAGCCGACGGTTCGGTCACCTTTACGCTGCACGCCTTCCTCCGGTCGATGGGACGGCGCGCCGACGGCCGAACGTACGAACAGCTCCGCGCCGCATTGGCCCGTTTGGAGCGGACGACCCTAGAATCGGTCGGAGCTTATTGGTCGGCATCGTCGGGACTCGATGCCCTGAGTTTCACCGTCCTCTCCTCTGTCGCAGTGCAGCGACGGCGCATTGCGGACCGCGAGCAGCTGCATCTGTTTGGCAACCTGGCCACCGGCGAGCCGGGCGACGCGCGGGTCATTCTTTCGCCCACCCTGCGCACCAATCTGGCGGCCCGTCATACTATTCATCTGTCGGCGGCGCGGTACCACGCGCTGTCGTCACCTGTGGCACGGCGTTTGTATCGTATGCTCGAGGTCGCTCGCTCCGATGGGCGACTGTCCTGGCGGGTTCCGTTGGAACGGCTAGCCGAACAGCTGCCGTTGACACAACGTTATCCGTCGCACTTACAGCGTGTCCTGCAACCGGCGCACGAAATGTTGCTCAGCGCTGGACTGGTGCGAGACATCGGAATCAGGCAATATGACCGAGTGTGGCAGGTCGACTATGTGCTTGGATCCCGTCCGCGCGAGGAAGTGTAGCGGCGTGATTACGGAACAGGTCGGTGATCGGCGCGTACGACTATAGGATGCTATTTTCCCGCTCCCTCCTTCGCGAGAAGCCGCATGACCCGCACACGTAAGGCCGCTCTGGCCAGCCTGTTGTTGATCCCTCTGCTTGCAGGCGGTTTTGCGCTGCAGACGCGGACCACTCGCAATGGCGCGCAGCTACTCGACCAGGTGCTCACCTTCGTCGCGCTGCGATATGTCGACACGCTCGACAATCAGTTGCTCTACGAAAAAGCAGCGCGCGGACTCGTAAAAGAACTGCAGGATCCGTACACGGAACTCTTCACGCCAAAACAATTGGAAGAGTTTTCGCGGGGCACTATCGGGCGATACGCCGGCGTGGGCATGGAGATTTTGCCCGTGGGCGGTTACGTGACCATCCAGAAAGTCTTCGCGGGTTCGCCCGCCGAATCGCGTGGTGTGCAGGAAGGCGACAAGATCATCGCCATCGACACCTTCAACGCCCGCGGCTACACCAACAAACAGGCGCAAGACAAGCTCCTCGGCCCAGTCGGCACGCCGGTTTCAGTGACGTTCGCGCGACCCGGTGTTCCACAGCCCATCAAACTCGATTTCAAGCGCGCCGAAATTCATGTACCCGCGGTGCGCTATTCCCTGATGGTTGATGATCGCGTTGGTTATGTATCACTCGAACGTTTCACTGAGCAGACGACGCGTGACATTGCGCAATCCGTACTTGATTTACGAAAACGGGGCGCGAAGGGCATCGTGATCGATCTGCGTGATAACCCGGGCGGCATTCTCGATGAAGCGTTCTCGATGTCGAATTTGTTTTTGCCGAAGGGCAAGGAACTGTTGAGTGTTCGTGGCCGCAGTGAATACCAGAAGTTCAACGCGTCCACCGACCCGATTGCGCCGGACATCCCGTTGGTTGTTTTGGTGAACGAGTACTCCGCTTCAGCCGCGGAGATTGTTGCGGGTGCGTTGCAGGACTATGACCGGGCCCTCGTGCTTGGCATCACCTCGTATGGCAAAGGCCTCGTGCAAAGTATTTACAATCTCGACGGTGGCTACGCGCTTAAGATCACGACGGGAAAGTGGTTTACGCCGTCGGGTCGATCCATCCAGAAGGAACGCAAGTTCAACGCCGACGGCCAATTCGCCGAAGTGCTGCCGGATTCATTAGAGTCTGACTCTGTGCGAAAAGCGAAACCGATATTCAAGTCGGCGAGCGGACGCACGCTCTATGGTGGCGGCGCCATCACGCCTGATGTGTACTTGTTGCGCGACACAGTATCAACACCGGAACAGAAGCTGGCGCGCGAGATCATCCCGAAGTCACAGCAATTCTTTGACGCCATTAGCGAGTTCGCGGAAACACAGAAGGGCAAGGTGAAATCAGATTTTACTGTCGTTCCGGCGTGGCGTGAGGAGATCTTCACACGGATGGATGCCAAGGGTGTGAAGCTCGACCGTGCGACCTACGATGCCGGCGTGACGTGGGTCGACCGTTATATCGAGTCGAGCGTTGCCCGCGTGTCTTTCGGTGACAGTGCCGTCAAACGGCACGCCATCAAGGACGACAATCAGCTGCTGCAGGCGGTAGCCCTGCTCCGGAAGAGTCCCACACAGAAGGATCTGTATGTCGCCGCCGCGCTGCTCCCGCCGAGTAAGCCGCGGGTGGCCAAGAAGGGTGTGAATTGAGATCAGGGGCAATCCGGACGAGTGCGTAATCGTCCGGATTGCCCGCCTTGTGCGGCCCGCCTACGGTTAGGCGCATGTCTTTCATCTCGTCTGGCTTTCCGCGCCGCTCGTCCGGCGCTTCGGCGCTTGTCGCGCCCCTTGCTGCTCTGTTCGCCGCTGCCGCTGGTTGCGCGCGTCCCACCAACCTCGCGTCGGCGGCTGGCCCTGCCACGGGCCTGAGCCGCGCTGCGGTCACCGCGGACAATGGCGAATCGCACCTCAGTCGCATCCGTCAGCTCACCGACGGCGGCGAGAATGCGGAAGCGTATTTCAGCGCCGATGGTCAGTGGATCACCTTCCAGTCCACGCGTGATGGACGGAGTTGTGATCAGCAGTACGTGATGCGCGCCGATGGCTCGGGCCTCACCAAGGTCTCGGTGGGAGGCAAAACCACCTGCGGCTGGTTCTTGCCCGGTAGCAAGCGCTTGTTTTTTGCATCGACGCACGCGGCGGACACCACGTGCCCGGTCAAGCCTGACCCGTCGAAAGGGTATGTGTGGGGCATTGACCCATTCGACATTTACACAGTTGGCCGCGACGGAAAGGACTTACGACGTCTGACCAACTATGGCACGTACACGGCGGAAGGTGTGTTGTCGCCGGACGGCAAGCGCATCGTGTTTACGTCGCTCAAGGGCGGCGACCTTGATATCTACACGATGAATGTCGACGGTTCGGACGTGAAGCAGTTGACGACAACGCCGGGCTACGATGGCGGTCCATGGTGGTCACCGGACGGCACGAAGATTGTCTATCGCGCGTGGCATCCGACCAACGCAGACTCACTCAAGTCGTATCGTGAGCTGCTCACGCAGCGGATGATCCGCCCCAACCGCATGGAGCTGTTTGTCATGAACGCCGACGGCTCGATGCAGACGCAGATCACCAATCTTGGTGGCGCGAACTTCGGTCCGTCGTGGACACCCGATGGCAAACGCATCATTTTTTCGTCGAATCATATCAGCCCGCGCAGTCGGAACTTCGATCTCTATCTCGTCAACGCCGACGGCACGGGCCTGGAACGTGTGACGACGAACGCCGAGTTTGATGGCTTCCCGATGTTTAGTCCGGACGGCAAGCAACTGATCTGGGCGTCGAATCGATTTGACGCTAAGCCTGGCGAAACCAACTTGTTTCTCGCCGACTGGAAGAACTGAACTGCGGATAGGAACGGATAAACTGCAAATTTCGTGGGATATGAACAGATAGCAACTGATTGAAATGGATACAGCAAACAACCAAAACAACAGTTTTTGTTGTGGCTGTATCCGCCAGCGTCAGTGCGTATGCATCAACGGATTGAAATGGACTGCCACGAACCGCAAGAAAGTGTGGTTGCAGTTGGTTGCAGTATCCCTGTACATCAGTTCGTATCAGTTTCTATCCCACGAAAATTGCAGTGTATCGGTTGTTATCCGCGGTCGTCATCCGCCGTTGTTATCCCATTGCCAAGGTGCGTCACTACGCGGCGACAGCAGCGGCAATGGGCGCCGCCTGCACGTCGATGCTCAGCTTCACTTCATCGGACACGAGAAAGCCACCACTTTCCAGCAAGACGTTCCACACCAGCCCCCATTCCTTCCGCGAGATCATCGTTGTAAGAGTCGCGGAGACTTTCTGATTGCCCCACGGGTCTTTCGCTGGTCCGGCAACGTCGCCCTTGAGCGTGACAGGTCGCGTTACGCCACGCATCGTCAGGTTGCCAGTGGCCGTCACTTCTTCACCGTGGCGCTCGAACTTGGTCAGCGTGAACGATGCCGCTCCATGATTGGCGACGTCGAAGAAGTCGGCGCTCCGCAGATGGTCGTCGCGCTTGGTGTCACCCGTGCTGATCGACGATACGTCGATGGTCACGTCCACTGCGGAGACCTCGCCGTCGACCTCTTCGATTAGGCCGGTGAACTGGGAGAATGAGCCGCGGGCCGTGGAGATTCCCATGTGCCGAACGGAGAAGTGGATTTCGCTGTGTGATGTGTCGACAGCCCATTGCATGGTTCAGGTACTCCGAAAGGCCGCAAGTGATTTGAGAAAGGCAACGCCGCATGCTTTAGTGATTGAAAGCTAAGTACTGAGATATTCCCCCACAAGGGCTTCCTTCGAACCCGTTACACGCTCAGGGCAGTGGCGTTGCCGCGGCTTGGAGCCCGAGTGTCCGCAGTGCGTCTGACAGCTCGCGCTGGTGCTCGCCGCTCAAGGCTGACATGGCGCGCGTTATCGCGGCGGCGTGCGAGGGGAAGACCTCCCGCACAAACGTCTCTCCTTCCTCGGTCAGCTGCGCGTAGCGCGCCCGACGGTCGCGTTCACAGTTACGACGTTCCACCAATCCCTTCGCCGCCAGGCGATCCACCAGAAACGTGATTCCGCCGCTCGATACCAGGATACGCTTCTGGACTTCGCCGAGTAGCATCGGACCTCGGTGATAGAGGGCCTCCAGAATGGCAAACTCGGCGATCGTGAGCCCATGTCGCGCGACGTCGGCCTGAGCGTGCGCTTCAATCGCCGCGTGTGCGCGAGAGAGGATGACCCACAAACGGAGCGCGCTGGTTGTCGACGCAGAGTCGGCATCGGCCTGTGTCGCTGGTGGGCACGTCGAATTCCGGTCCGTCGAAGTCACGGCCGACGACTCGTTGGTTCCTTCGATGGGCGTCACGCGCGCTGTCATTTGGTCAAGCCTCTACTTTCCGGGCGGGAAGCGCAAGGGCGCTGGCAGCTACGGTGCCAGTGTCCGTCGCAACTTGTTAAACGCATTTTGCAGGTTACTGTGACGATTTTTGCCACACCAGTGCCAAGTGACTCCCGAATTGCTTATCTTTTTCACTCCGGAAGCGTTGAGCGACCGGCGCACAATTCGCGAGGAGGTGGGATGCGCAAGCCACGACCCAACACCTACAACCCGGCACAAGCGCTGCATTTGATTGCAGCGGATCGCACGGGTCTGCCCCTGAGTTGCCCGTCTTGTTCCGGACACATTGATCGGGACCCTGTTTCCAGTCCGCCACCACCAAATTCGCATGTCACGCTCAAGTGCACGAGCTGCGGGCGGTTGGCGCGGTATATCGCCGGAGTGAACTAAGTCTACGGCGGATCGTGCTGAGCGGGCGGTTGA
>JAYSVL010000525.1:0-3527 GCA_043718595.1 Gemmatimonadaceae bacterium | reverse complement strand
TCAAGCGCGGCGACCGCCACATGCGATCCATCCACCCGATACAGCAGTGCGGCAACTGAGCGTCCGTCTGGTGACACGGTCGGTTCATACACCCCCGTGGTGACATTGCTCGCCACACGCACCGACTCGCGTTCATCGCGCCAGCCAACGGTATCTGCCGCGGCACCAGCAAGCGACACACGCGCGGTCTCGAGCTGCATGCGCCCGCTGCGGTCGCTGCTCCAGACAAGCCGCTGTCCATTGGGCGTAAACGACGGCGACGCAAACACCGCCAATCCGCCAGTGACAATCTGCTGCACCGCGCCGCCGTCATCGAGCACCACCACGCGCTCCTCGCCGCTCGGCAACAATTCAATCGCCGCGATACGTGTTCCGTCGGGAGACCACCGTGGTTCCGCCCACGTGTTGCGCTGTGTCAACGGTGTGATCACTCCATCACGCGACACCAGCACCAACCGCGACGAACCCGCGTCCAACTGCACGGCAACGACACGACCATCAGCCCGAATGTCTGGCTGCGTCAGTCGCGCATTGAACGTGAGGCGACGCTCGTGCGCGCCACGTCCGACATACAGATCACTGCGGACGACGTACAGATCACGAAACTCCGTCTGCGCAAAGACCACGCTGTCTACGCCAAACGGCACAGCAGCGTCGACCGAGTTACGACGTCCGATGCGCGTAACGCGATTCGGCACAACACGATTCGGCGTAACGCGATCCGGCGTAACACGATCCGGCGTAACACGATCCTGCGCAGCGCGATCCGGCGTGTTGATGCCTGCTGTAAACATGCCGGTCACGTCTCGTCCGTTATTCCCCGTCCACACCAGGCTATCGACCGTGCGCCAGCGTGGCGATGTCGCGTACCAGCCGCTGTGATCAATCACCCGCCAGGCAGCATCGCCAGTGGTGTCCAAGCCCGCAACCGCCGTGCGGAGCGAGTCGCGCATCGTGCTGAATTGGGCAGAGAACGGCGTCCCAAACCCCTTCCGCGACGCGCGGTCGAGCAGAAACGGTATGTGATTACCAGCCGTGTAATCCACAAACCGCCGCATGCCAGAGTCGCCACCAATCGTCGACGCACGTTGCATCAGCAGCGCGCCCCACGAATACGGCGTTTGCCCGCGGGGGAAACGCGTCGTCGCGGCGCTCCAGCGGGCAATCGGCGGTATTTCATCCGCGCGCGCGGCCGCGCGAGCCACCGTACGCGATTCTGTACTGACGTTCCGTCCACTTCCTGTCAGTGCCGATTCATAGTGCACGGCAAGCCCTTCTTTCACCCAGCTGGGCAGCAGCGCGTTGGGAAAAAGCAAGCTGTTGCGACCAAAGATCCAGCGTCCGGCGCGCCAGAGACCGGCCGCCCGATCTACATGAAAGATGTGCGCCAGTTCGTGCGTGACGACCAGTCGCAGCCACTCATCGTGAAAGCGCAGTTCCGCGATGCCAATCGGTGGCACCGCATACACCACGATGCGGTTGGTTGGAAACACCTGCGCATAACCGTTGCTGTCGTCCACGTTATCGGCGAGCACGAGATCAACAGGGTATGCGGGCGCGACCAGTTCACGGGAGAGCGCCGTCCACGCTTGCTCCGCATACGTCGCCAACCGTCGCGCCTGGGGTTCGTGTTCGGCGCGAAAGTGTACACGAAAATGTGTGGTCGGCAGTGTGCGAACACCGCCCCGCGGATCAACGCCTTGTGCGATGGAACCGCGAACGGCGCAGCACATCAGCACCGCGACACCAAGAACGCGCCGCATCATCGACGACCGATCTCGCGAAAATATGTTTCGAGGCCGGCGACAATACCTTCGGCGTACTTGAGTTGAAAGCCTGTGTCGCGCATCGCAGCTTCCTGTTCCGGCAGCATGAGAAACAGGCCTTCGGTGAGCACCGACGGATACCACGTCGGTCGCGCCACGGCGAGATTCTGATAGTGAACGCCAAGGTCGCGGATGCCGAAACGTGCGACAAGTTCGCGTTGCACCGGTCGCGCGAGTGGCTCACTGTGCTGATGGAAAAACAAGGTGCTGGTCCCATTCGCTGTGAACGGATTGACGCCATCCGGCAGCGCGTTGAGATGAATGGACACGAGCGCATGCGCATCGGCACGACGGGCGATCACCGGCCGATCGGCGAGGCCAACGGCGGCGAGCGTGAGTCGTGTGAGCACCACCGTCGCCCCGCGTGCGCGCAATAGCTGCGCAACCAGTGCACCAACAGGCAGTACCGCGTCACCCTCGTACAATCCGGTGGGGCCGGTGGCGCCAATCGGGGGATGTCCGGGGTCGACGGCGATCGTCAGTCCAGCCAACGGTCGCTGTGCATCAATCGTCGGCGGACGTCGCACGCGCAGCACAAACGCCCGTCGAGCCTCGTCCCAGAGTGCGAGCCAGCCAAACACCGGCCGCGACAAGGTGAGCGTCACGCGGACGCGATCACTGGCCACCTGATCCCAACTGATCCGCCGCACCAGCGTGTCGTTCTGCAGGATCGGTGAAATCTCCGGGTTGACTTGCACACCATACAGCGTAAGCACGAGAGACATGCCGTCCGGTTCGACAAGAAAGGCCGGCCGATCACCCAGTCCGATCGCGAGGTCGACATACTGCGCTGACGGTGTGAGTCGCAGGCCACCGCTCACGCGACGCGGCAACGCCGTACCGACCGGCATCGCGACGATGTCCTCATTCGCTACCCACGCATCAAGCGCGTCGTCGAGTTGCACCCGTGTCGAGCCACCCTGTCGTCCGGAAACGGTCAACGCCGTACCGGGCAGCAGCAACCACTTGTAGGTGCCATCTGGCACCGTGCGCGCGTAGACCACACGATCGGTATCACTGCCCACCACTGAGGTGCTGCGCAACACACCAACCATGCGCACATCAGGCTCAATGAGTTTGAGTTCAGGCAACACCAGTCGCACGGTATCCGGTGCGCGCTCGGCAACGACGCTCGCGCCACTGGCGAGTCGACGCGCGGCGATGTCCGTCGCGAAGACAACGCCTGCATCGTCGCCCGACGACACACTCATCGGCACATCCGCGTCAATGCGTCCGCCGGGTGCGGTAGCAAGCACGGCGGCGGCTTGCGTACGCAGCACCGCAATCATCGGTCGACGTGCACCGTCTGCACCATCAAGCCAGACGAGCGCATTGGCCGGGGCGCGCACACTGACGCGCACCAATTCGTCCGGTCGCGCGAGTCCGCGCGCCGCAGGAGCGAGTGAACTGGTATCGACACGCAACCGTCCGTCCGCTCTGAGTGGTACGCGTACGGCAAAGCGCACCGCCACAATCCGGCGCACCGTATCGGCGCCGCGCGACAGCACCACATCGTAGCGTGCCAGCGCGATTGACGGATTCGGCAGCCACGCCAGGAATGCACCGTTCGGCGCGACCGTCACCGGCTGCCCATTGATGGAAAGTCGTGCATCACCTGACCCAACGCTGCCCAGCACAAAGTTGGAGTCGCGACTGGTGATGAGCTGATTCTCCACCGGGTAGCGCACGCGCAAATCGAGA
>JAYSVL010000524.1:0-10941 GCA_043718595.1 Gemmatimonadaceae bacterium | reverse complement strand
TCGCCGCGGACGCAGCGCCCGCAACCTGTTCCGTCGTCGTGTCGGCGGCTATGGGAGGTGCGCTCGTGATCGCGTTCCACGCGATCATCGCCGCAATGGCACTCTGTGGCAGCATGAGATCCTGCGAGCAGTGGGGAACTGAGAAGACGTCAACACGGATCGTAACATACCGCCGCGACCGAACGGCGCGTTGACGCTGACACCGCGGATCGTGCGACCAGCCGCCGACCGCCGCACAACGAACCAGCAGACGACGCCTGAGCGCGAAGTATTCCCGTCAGCTTAGCTGAACCTTAGCTGTGCATCAGACACGTCGGCACAGGGCGCACCCTAGGCCCGCGCCAGACATAGCCCACGACGCGTCGCCTGAGTTCCAGTGCGCCGGTGCATACCCTTAGAATGCGCGATATGTCGATGCCGAAAGCATTGTTGCCACACCACCGCGAAGGTGGCGGGTATCGCAATCCGTAGCCGAACGCCGCACCTCGGAGCCCTCGCGGCGGACTGCTGCGCTGGCTGCTCGAGCGGATTGCCAATCGTCCAACCGATCGAGCGGGCTCCACTCGGACTGGCACATGCGGTCCGTTCGACATCACGATACTGCCGATCGGCGCGTACGAGCCTCGCTGGCTGATGATGCCGGTGCACATGAATCCCGAAGAATCGGTTCGCGCCTGGCAACAGATGGCATCGACGCACGCTGACATCCACCGTGTGCCTGCGCCGCCAATGCTGGGCGTACATTGGGGCACGTACCGGTTAACTGATGAGCCGCTGGACGAGCCGCCATTGCTCGCACGAGCGATTTGGGAGCGGGAAGGATTCGCGGCTGAGTTGCTCTGGACGCCAGCGCACGGAGAGACGCGGCACTTTGCCATCCAGCGTCGCTCGGTAACACCGGTTGAACCGGCTCAAGTGCCGTAGCGGGGTATCACTGCGCCTGCGGGGTGGCGAGATTTCGTGAAGAATGTTTCGCTTCGCATCGCTTCGCACTGTGTGGTCTGCGCACCATCGTATGAGCGCGCTGGGCTGGGCCACGTCGATCATGGTCAGCGCACTGACGTGGTCGACGCTGCGACCGACAGACCTTGGCGCGCAAAGCATGGCCCGATGCGCGGCGAGCAACCGGGTGCGCAGCGTGTCGTTCGCCGGCAGCCCTCGCTTCTCAAGCGCACTGCTCGCCAGCGCAGTTGTCACGCACGGGCGGTCGCGGTGGCAGCGGCTGCGCCGAGCGACGGGAATGTGTCTTGACACGCTGGAAATACGTCGCGACGCGCTACGTATTGCCGTGTTGCATCGGCAGGCGGGGTGGTTTCTCGCGATCGTCACACCACAAGTGGTCGCCTCGCGCGTCGGCACCACGGTGCTATTCTACATTGATGCGGGCCGGGAAGCCGTACTCGATTCTGTCATTGTCACCGGGCTGCCACTCGCACTCCCAGATCGACCTCCATTCGAGACGCGGCTACGAGCCTTGCAAGGGCAGCGATTCGACCGTGCGCGGGCTGACAGCGCGGTAGAGCAGGTGGTGTCGCAGTTGCGTGACGCGGGATACGCGCGAGCCACGGCACCAAGTACACGCATCCGCATCGATACCGCACAAGCGCGCGTGGCCCTGTTCATGGACTTCACTGTCGGCGCACGACTGACGGTGGATCGCATTGCTGTGCGCATCGACGCCGTGAGTGCCCGCCGCACCCGCACGGACTCGTCGGATGTCATGGGGTTGATTGATCTTCGGCCTGGCCGCCTGTTTAGCGCCACCGAGATTCTGGCGGCGCAGCGTGCCCTGTATCGCTCCGACGCATTCCGTCTTGTTCTGATCGACACCATGTCGGCAGCGGGCCTGGCCGATAGCGCACGCACGACCACCCGAGCAGATTCGTCGATTGGCTTGCGCATTGTTGTCGCGGAAGCGAAGACGCGCAGTGCGCGTGCTGGGTTGGGATGGGCCACGCAGGACTGCCTTCGCGCACAGGGACGGCTCACCAACCGTTCCTTTCTCGGCGTCGGCCGCCGAATAGAACTCAACGCGCGCGCGTCAAAGATTGGTGTTGGTGCGCCGACTGATTTCGCCCCGGCCTTTTGCTCCACGCAGGTCCGTGACGATCCATTCAGCCAAAAGCTCAACTACTACTTCGGCTCGACGGTGGCGAGCAGTCAACTCTTTGGTCGTGCACTGGCACCGGTGGTGACGTTCTATCGGGAGCGACGCAGTGAACCCAATGTGTATCTACGCGAGACAGACATCGGGAGCGTGGTCGAACTCTCGACGCAACTCACGCCGCGAACATCGGCGTCGACAGGCTTTCAATTCGAATATGGGAAGACGGAGGCGGATCCTGCCGTCTCCTGCACGCGGTTTGCGCAGTGCCGACTGGAAGATTATGTGCTCTCCTACTTCGGACGCGGTATCGGTATCCTTGCCGGATCGCTGGCGCACGAACGTATCAACGACCCGATCAGTCCAACCAAAGGGCTGCGCGTCCGTGGTGAACTTCGGGCCGGGCAGACCAACTCGGAACTTGTTTCCGTGCTGCGTTTTTACCGCACGTCCGGCGAGGCGAGCGTGTATGCAAAGGTGCTCGGCGGCAGCCTCGCGACACGACTTCAACTCGCGCGTGCGTTCGCTCCTGGCGCGGAACTGGTTGATGGATCGCCACTAATCCCGCAGCAGGAACGTCTCTTCGCCGGTGGACAGAGTTCGGTGCGTGGGTTTCGCCAAAACTTGCTGGGTCCAGTGGTGTATACGGTGGACAGTGTGGAACTCTCGGTGGTCAACGGCGCACCTGTGGTCCGCGTGCCACTCAACAGCACCGACTACAGTCGAGCGATCCCTCGCGGCGGGACAGCCTTGATGGTCGCCAACGTCGAGTTTCGTCGAGGCGTGCGCGGTCTGACTAACGACCTGCAGTTAGCCACGTTCGTCGACTTCGGCAACATATGGGAAGCGCAATCTGATGGGTTTCGCTGGGGCGACGTACGCGCGACACCGGGTATCGGACTGCGGCTGATCACACCACTGGGGCCGTTTCGCGTTGATGTTGGCTACTCGCCATACACCCTGCGAGCGGGACGTGCGTTGTACTTTGCCAAAAATGATGCGCGCGGGGCACTTGGACAAATTCTCTGCGCGAGTCCAGGCAACGTGGTATCGGTCGATCCGGACAATCCCGGCAACATTTTTGACTGCCCATCCACGTTTCAGCCGAGCCCACCGCGAACGTTTCTGTCGAGGCTGACCTTTCATTTTGGCCTCGGTCAAGCATTCTAATGCGCGCACGAAGGCGCATGCTTTGGCTCGCTGTGGGCCTACTGCTGGCGACTGCCGCAGTGCTGACAATCGGCACGCTATCCATCAAAACGGCGACTGGGCGTCAACGCGTGCTCGCGCGCTTGCTGCCGCGAGCGCAGGGCGTCTTCTCGGGCCGCGCGACGCTCAAGGTCGGGTCGCTCGACCACGTTGGCTGGCGACGTATTCGTCTGCGTGACGTCTCGCTGGTTGACACTGCGGGTGTTGTGGTAGTCCATGCAGAACGTGTTGACGCCTCGCTCGATTTCGCCGGGCTGCGCGACAAAGCGATTCACCTGCGCTCACTCGACCTCAGCGGCGTGACGGTGGACCTGCGGCAAGACTTCGTGGGTCCGTGGAACATTGCGTACATCATCTCCGGTTCTGGCCCAAAGTCGCCGCCCCATCAACTGCTGGCGTTCGGCGATGACATCCGCATCGATCGCCTGCGGCTCACCGCGCTGACCATGACGACCGTGATGCCGTGGGCGCCGAACGCGGTCTTCAAGGGGCGTGCTCGCGATAGCGTTATTGCCGTGCGGGATAGTCTGCACGACATCGAGCGCACTCCTCGCGGACTGCTCGAGCGGAGACGGGTGTCACTGCAATTGGTGGTCGGGCACGAGGGGTACATCGTGCGTCCAGGCGGACAGCTGTCGTCGATGCAGCTCGATACCCTGGTAGGCACAATTTCCGATCCGCCAATTCGTATCGTCGCGGCGTCGGGCGCGCTGCAGTGGACACCCGATTCCCTGCGATTCAGCTTGCCACAGCTGCGTCTGCCCGCGTCCGCGGGGAGTGCGCAGGGCATGGTGTCGTGGAATTCGCCGGGACCGGTGCACTACGTGGCCGATGTGCGCGCCAAGGCAGACCTGTCGGACCTGACGTGGGTCTGGGACGTGCTTCCGTCAACTGGTGGCGGAACGATCAGTGTGCACATGCGCACGCTCGCTGACGCCAACAACGTCGAGTACGTCCTGAGCAACATGGATGTACAAGCGATGAATTCACGGTTACAGGGTGCCGTAACGATCGAGTCGCATCCGATGGATCTGATCCTGCGTGACGTCGATCTCACATTCGCGCCGATGGGCAGCGAGTTGCTTCGCCGCGTCACGTATGGCGCGCTTCCGCCGGAGGTGAGTGGCGCCTTCGAAGGGCGATTGCTTGCGAAGCAGGGCGGTCCGCTCACCGATTTTGTCATCGACCGGTTCGATGCACGGTTCCTGGACGCTCGCGCGTCGAATGCGGAGTCGTCGATTCGCCTCAATGGCCGCGTGGCGCTCGGTGCCAAGCCGTCGGCACGCAACCTCACCATCCAGGACATGCGGGTAGATCTGCGCTCAGCCAGAGTGCTTGCGCCGGCGCTCACCGCCGACGGCATCGTGCGTGGGCGGGGTGTTGTGCAATCGGCCGACATGCAATCAGCGGACCTGCGCGATCTCGATGTGACGTGGACCGATGTCGCCGGCAACGCATCGACCGTGCGCGGTGATGCCAGGGTGAACTTCGGGCTCAAGGTGCCAACGGTGTTTGCGGCATTGCAACTCGATCCCCTGTCGTTTCGCGCACTCGCGCTAATCGACACCACGCTTCCCATTCGCACCGACGTGCGCGGCCCGATCACCGTTGATGGTGCACTCGATGCGCTGCGCTGGACCGCCAGCCTCGCGGCCGCAGATGGTGGTCGTCTGTCGTTTCGGGGCAACGCGGCGATCACCCCAACCTCGTGGAACGTGAGCGCCCAAGGTACCACTGATGCGTTTGACGCGCGCGCGTGGATTGCGGGGGGCGATTTGCCGGCCACGTCAGTCGATGGCCCAATCACCTTCTCGGCGGCGGGAACGCGCGACGCGAAGCGCGGCGCGACCCTGTCAACCGCGCGCACCACGTTTGCGCTGACGCAGCGAGCTTCGGCCACACGCGTTGCGATGGATCTCGCCGGATCCGGCTCGCTCGACGAGGCACATCTACGCGTGGATTCGGCCACGGCGCATGTGGGCGGCATTACGTTTGACGCGCATGGGCTGCTCGCGCGGACTGGATCCGTGCCGGAAGCAATGGCGACAGATACGATGGTTGTGAGCGCGCGCACGGACTCACTTGCGCTGCTTCGTGCGGCGCTGCCGCGATTGGCGAACATGTTGGCGACGCGCGACACCGCGATGGCGAATGTGATGCGTACATACGCGGCCGATACGTTGCAAGGTGATCTTGCGCTCTCCGGTTATCTCTTTGGCAGTCTGACGGACTTTGGCGCGACCCTCGCGCTCGGCGCCCAATCACTGCAAGTCGGCGCGCTGCGTGTCGGGAGGGTGTTTGGCTCGGCGCAGGCGTCGCACGTACGGACGATGCCTACCTTCGACGGCGCGGCGACCGTTGATGATCTGCGAGGACTCGGCGCGGTGCGCGTCAGCACGGCAAACTTCCGTGTCTCTCGCGCGTCACCGGACAGCGGTCGCTTGTCCGTCGACATGCGTTCGGCCGATACGGCACGCCTCGAAGTGCGCGGCGCATACAGGCGAGGCAAAGGCGCGCTGGATGTTACGCTCGATTCCGTGCGCTTTGGCTATGACATCAACAGCTGGCGCAGCACAGCGCCGGTTTTGCTGCACAGCGATGCGAACGGGCTGCGACTGGACACGCTCGAGTTGCGGTCAAACGCGAACGGTCTCTTTGCGGCGTCGGCGAATGTGCCAAAGTCGGGGGCGGTGCGCATCAACGCGATATTCGATCGGTTCCCGATCGGCCAGGCGGTCGCGTTTGCTGCGGGCACGCCGGCGTTTTACAGCGCGCTCTCCGGGGACGTGCAGGTCACTGGCACGCGTGATGCGCCGCTGCTCAACTTTCGCCTGCTCGCCGACTCCGTCGGACGGAACGGCACTTACCTGCCACTGATTCGCGCGAACGGGTCGTATGCGGATCGACGACTTGTCGCACGCGCGGAGCTCGCGGACACACTGCACGGAACCATGCGTGCCGATGTGCGTCTGCCGATCGACCTCGCGTTGCATGCCGTCGACAAGCGACTGCTGTCGGAAGTGGTCGACGCCGAGATCGTCGTCGATTCACTGCGTCTTGATTCACTGCCATTGTCAGCAAAGCGTGTCGACGAGATTCGCGGTGTGCTCAATGGACGGCTTGCGCTCACCGGCACCATCGATCGCCCTGTGGCCACTGGCACGATGACGCTCGACCGATTCTCAGCGAACATCCCGGAACTCGGCATTCAACCCTCGGAGGGCCGAATGGTCCTGCGTGCGGCGCAAGACTCGCTGATTCTCGAGCAGCTCCATCTGCGAAGTGGCGGCGCATCAGACTCAGTGAGCGTGACCGGTGCGATGCGTTTTGCTGCTGGTCAGCCCGCAACCGTGCGCATGAACGCCATGTTCGACAATTTCGTCGCGTCGCGCCAGCGCGACGGCACCGACCTCAATCTTGGTGGCAACATCCAGCTGGTCGGACCGCTCAAACGACCTGTGCTCACCGGTGTACTGTCGGTGCCGAGCGCAATCCTGTTTGTCGATCCACTCGCGACCAGCACGGCGCTCGACCTGACGACAGTCGCCGTGCGCGACTTATTGGGGCTCGACGAAGTCCCGGTAGCTTCGGGCGCGGCGCAGTCCCTGGCCAAACTTGGCAACTACGTGATGGTTGACAATGCGCGCATCAACCTCGGTAACGAAGTGTGGGTGCGCACGCCTCAAGCGAAAGTAAAAGTGGAAGGCGGGCTGTCCGTCACTACCAACGGCGACTTGCTGGCGTTGGAGGGCGAGATCACTGCAACACGCGGGCAGTACCGCCTAAATGTTGGCCCCGTCACACGCAGCTTTTCCGTCGATTCGGGTACGGTCCGATTTTTTGGCAGCGCGATGATTTCGCCCACGCTCGATATCAGAGCGACAAACGTGGTTCGACGCGCCAACGGCGAGGAAATCCCGGTGCGCGTGCACATCGGCGGCACGTTGGACAAACCGCTCGTGGCACTCACCAGCAGTGATCCGCTGTACGCGCGGGCACCGGAATCGGAGATCATTTCCCTGCTCATTTTTGGTGAGCCGACGTTCGCACTTGACGGCGAGCGGCAAAACACCGTGCGCACCGTTACTGGCATTTTGCTACCGACGTTGGGCGGGGCTGCGGAGGGTGTGTTGCAGAATCTGCTGCCGGGCCTCAACACCCTGCAGGTCGTTGCCGGGGGCGGTCAGTCCAGGGAGGATCTGACAAACCTGGAATCTCTGCTTTCCAGCGTCAGCATCACGGCGGGCAAGCAGTTTGGTGACCGCACGTATCTTCGCGTCAATGCAGGCTTGTGTCGCGGTTCGCAGCCATGGGCGGGGGTCGCGGTCGAGTACCGCATCACGCGCGAATTGACCGCACAATTGGGCGTCGACCCCGGCGCTACCCCGTGCTCCCGACTTGGCGCCGACGCGTCCGCGCCGAGACAGTTCGGTTTTGACCTTTTTCGGACGTGGATTTTCTAGTTCGGGCCGTAAGTTGCACTTAATATGTGGGGCTGTTGCATTCAGGTGTTGTAGCGGCGCAACAGCGAAATGCGGATTACTGGACGGCGAGGGCAGCTCGTCGGATCTCGCGCGCTCTTGGCTGGGGTGTTGCGCAGCACAAACGGCTAGCGTTCGCGGCACGACGATTGCAGTACTGGGAGTCGAGAAATTTTCCCGCTCGACCCCTTTCCACAGATTCCATGAAAACATCCCGTCGAGTTCTACCCTATCTCATTGCTGCCGCGGCGGCGCTTCCATCGTTGCTCGGTGCTCAGGCACCAGTTCTCGGAACGCTCACGTATCAGGGCGACATCGCGCCGAACGGTGTGGTGAACGGATTCGAAGTGGGTCCGTACAAGGCTGACCTCACGGGTTTCAGCGCACAAATGGGCATCACTGGTAGCGTGGTGCTACCGAACTACCAGATCTGGTGTGTGGACTGGCAGCGTGCACCGACTGGCATCAACGTCGCTGACAGCTACTACTCCACCGCATTCACCGGCAACACGGGCGGCCTGCCCGGCAACGGTGATTTCAGCAGGACACTTCGCTACGCGGCCAACGGCAACAGCAATGCCCTGGCCATGGTTGACTACCGCAAGTTTGCGTACCTGATCGAGCAGTACAATCTTGGGGCCGCGAACTTTACGGCCCCCAACGTTCAGGGTACCATCTGGAATCTCACCGGTGCTGGCTTCTCAGGTTTCACCGACCTGACGAGTTTCATTCCGGCCAGCTTCTCGCTGTCGCAGAATTGGTTTGTGTTCTCGGATGGGCTCACCGGCAACGAGACAGAGCTCAATCAGGAATTCATCGGGTCCTCACCGCGGGCCAGCGTCGTTCCTGAGCCGTCGACGTATTTGCTGATGGCCACGGGATTGGCTGGTATCGTCGCCGTCTCTCGCCGCCGGAAGCAGGTATCGTAAGCTTCTGATCCTCGAAATCGCACGGACATAACGATCCCCCGCTCGGTCCAGCTGACCGGCGGGGGTTTTCGTGTGTGCTACGAAACCCGTGGTTCGTTGTCGTCGGCGAGCGCATCGGCCAGCTTCGTGCGCAAATCCTTCCATGTTCTGGACACCGCCGCGGTCGCGCCACCGGCGAAAAAGCCGAGTGCGGTGGCCAAGGTCACCAGGGTGTCGGTGGCGCCGTCTGCGCTGAGCAGGGAGGCGAAGAGCTCGCTGCGAAGTCGAAGCAGAACCGGCGACGCCACCCGAATGCCGTTGAAGTGACGGTCGTACCGCCCGCCAATACCCTCGATCAATGCCGCCGTACGCGCGAAGTACACCAGCTCACCAGGCAACACGATAGGCCAGTTGAACATCTCCCGCATAATCTGATCAGCCAGCACACGCACCCGGTCCTGCATCGCGGTTTCGGCGTACGCAAGGTTTAGCAGCACCGATACAAGCCCCTGCATGGTGTGCTGCGCTGTGCCGGGCGCAACCATGCCAAGTTCGCGAAATCCTTCGGCAGTGGCGGCGGCATCACGCCGGACGGCCGCGATAATCGTGTGGAACAGCGCACGACGCGTGGCCAGCGTCACCTCGATCACCATGCCAAAGTCCAGCAGCACGATGCGTCCTGCGTCGTCCACCAACAAGTTCCCGGGATGCGGGTCCGCGTGGAAAACGCCATCGCGCAACATCATGCGCGCATAACACTCAATGAGCGTCTCCACGAGAACCCGCGACGAGAGCTCACCGCGGCTAATCCGCTCGTCCAGTTTGTCGATGCGCGTGCCCGGCAAGTACTCCATGACCAGTACGTTCCGTCGCGTCAGCGCATCTTCGACATACGGAATGCGCAAGCGCGGCTCGTCGGCAAACCGCTCGCGCATCCGTGCGCATTGCGCGCCCTCGCGAACGAAGTCCATCTCTTCCGCGACATGGAGCGAGAACTCGTCGAGCACAATACGAAAGCCGTATACATGGTGATGTGGGAATCTTCGATACACCCAGTCGACGATGCGCTCGGCAATTCGCACGTCCCGACGCACGACGGCATCGACGCCCGGGCGCAGCACCTTGACGACCACCTCGCGATTGTTGAACCGTGCGCGGTGCACCTGGCCAAGCGAACCGGAGGCAAGGGGCGTGGGATCAAGCGATTGTACCAGAGTGTCGGGATCAACACCCCATGCCTCAACGAGCGCATCGCGAATACGAGTCCACGCAACCGGTGGGACTTGATCCGTGAGCGAAGCGAGTGACGCGAGGTACGGTTCCGGCACCAGATCGGCACGTGAGGCAAAGATCTGCGCGAGTTTCACGAACGCCGGACCGAGCGTTGCGATCGCGTGCACCATGCGCTGCGCACGTTGACGATGAAACGTCGTCGTGCGCGTCATTGGCGTGCCCCAGCGAAGCCAGCGTTGGTGATCACGCCGGAGCGACACGGCGAACGGCAGCAACCGCCCCACGATCTCGGCTAATCGCAGCGAATCGCGCAGGGATTGGCGTGCTGTCACGTCGGCGCGAGTCCGGCAGACGTAATGAGTGAAGCGGCGTCGATACCGGCCAGCGTCAAACTCGCCGACCACAGCCCGTCGGCGAGCGACACATCTTGCGCCGCGCGCGAAGGCTCCGTGTTGCGCCGCTTCACCCAGTACTGACCCGTGCTCGCCGCTGCCTCCGCCGACTGTGCGAGCCACGTCACCGTGTCAGCACCCTCCTCCGGGCTGATCGCTCGCAGGTCCATGAGTCTTCGGAGCAAACGCCCACGCCGACCGTTATTGACGGCGAAGCGCGTCGCTACCACACCGGGGTGCAGGGCGTGCACCACCAGCTTGCGCGGATTGACGCGCTGTGCGAGCGCGCGCGTGAACAACACGTTGCCAAGTTTCGAATTGGCATATGCTCGCCAACCGCCAAACCCGCGCTCCAGTTGCAAGTTGTCGAGGTCCAGTCGGGCATCCCGGTGCGCACGGCTTGACACGCAGATGACGCGTGCCGGATGCTCGCGGGTGGAGGCGGCAAACGCGTCAAGCAATGACAGCGTGAGCACCACGTAGTGCAGATGATTGAGGGCAAAAGTGCGCTCGAGCCCGTCCACCGTCAGCTGACGATCGAGAAAGCAGGCGCCCGCGTTGTTCACCAGCACGTCGACGGGTGCGTGTTTCGCGCGCAGACGAGCGGCGAGGTC
>JAYSVL010000523.1:0-10971 GCA_043718595.1 Gemmatimonadaceae bacterium | reverse complement strand
CCGTGTTCGACGGCTCGAAGAGCACCATTTGGGTGGCCGACTCTGTCGGCAGCAACGCTCGCCAGCTTACCACCGAGGGATTTGAAAACCTCGAGTGGACGCAGGAGTGGTCGCCAGACGGGACCTTACTGTTGTACGAATCGACGCGCACCGGAACTACCGATCTTTGGCTCGTGCCGGTCGACGGTGGAACGCCGCGGCAGCTCACGCGTAACGTGCGAAACGATTTCGCCGGTGCATGGTCGCCAAACGGCAAGTGGATCGCGTTCATCTCCGACCGTGGTCGGCAGACTGACGTATGGGTGGTGTCGGCGGCCGGCGGCGAAGAACATCGCGTCACCAACAGCGCGGCCGAAGAGCAGCGACCGCTCATCTGGCGCGCCGGCTCGAACGAATTGACGTTCGGTGTCAAAGGCGAGCGAAGCGCGTTGTGGGCGTTTGATGTGGCCAGTGGCACCGAGCGGCGACTCACCGCCGACTCGCTGCGAGTCAGCGACTGGTCGGTATCGCCGGATGGTGCACAACTCAGCGTGATTGTCGAGCGGGGCGGCGGTGTGCGCGACTTGGCCTTGGTGCCGGTCGCGGGGGGCCCGATGCGCACGCTCGTGTCTGGTGATGCGAGCATCGCGCGACCGCTATTCTCGCCAGACGGATCGAAGATTGTGTACGGAACGGATCGGGAAGGGAGCTCTGACATCTGGGTCGTGCCTATGGCTGACGGCACACCGCGCTCTCTCGTGAATTGGCCCAGCCTCGACAACTATCCGGTCTGGAGTGAGGACGGATCAACGATTCTGTTTCTTTCAGATAAAGAGGCCCGCCTGGCCGACGTCTGGAGCGTGTCGGTGTCGGGTGGCGAGCCGACTCGGATCACCAATGACGGAGGTCTTATTGGTTTGCTTGCGCGCGCGGGTGTCGCAGGTGCGTTTGCTGATCGACTCAGTGCGCAAGGCGGACAGATCGGGCTCGTCCAGCTTGGGGCCAACGGGCGGATACAGACGGTGTGGGATCGCTCAAACGTCACCGCCTATGCACCACATTCAGTCGACTCCGTGGCCGCGATCGTTGAGCAACCCGACGGGAAAGGGCGTTCCATGTTGCTATCGACATCGGGAGGAGGCGGGCGCGTCATCCTCAAGCCCACGGAGACGCTGTTGTCGCCTTCGTACGACGGCACATTCCTGCTATTCAAAATGCCCGTGAACGGCGCCAGCGATCTCGGCATGCTGAACCTCGCGAACGGTTCCGTCCGCCGACTCACGACGACTCGTGACGCCGAAACCAGCGCCGAGTTCACGCGCGACGGCAAGACGGTGGTGTTTCGGCGGGCGCAGATGGTGCAGCGCATTCACGCGGTGGATTTATCGAAGGTGATTGCGGAGCGGAAGGAGTAGAGCACAGCGCTGCGTGCGGCTTGTTGAGGTCGTGCATCAGCAGTAGAGACGCGCTACCGAAGATCGACTTCGAGTTTCTCCTGAAGACATACGCGCGCGGATGCGGGACACACACTGACGAGCAATGTGCCGTGCCTGGCAACCGACGAACCCAGCGTGGCTGTGGGACTCGCAATGAAGTAGCTGCTGTCGGCAGTGACGCTGCTGGTGTTGAACGAGACGCTCGTGCCATCGCCGAACTCAAGTCTCGGCAACAAGCGTGCGTTGATGCGCACACCGGGCGCTGCGTCAAGGCGTAGTACGCGCGCGTCACGAGGACCGCTCGCGACGACTGACAACAACCCTGATCTGGCGATGACGCCATCTGCGACCGCAGTGCATGACACGCAGAGTGCGCCGCCAAGCAGAAGCCACCAATATCGCGCGCCGCGACGCACGCTGCGTATACCGCTCATTCGGCGAGCAACGCGTTGATACGCCGCTCCCATTCGGTGTGCCAGCGATCGCCTTCGTGAAATTCGCCGTACCCTTCGTAACGCACGGGTCCCCGTTTGTCGATCAACACAAAACTCGGCCAGTATTGAATGTGATACAAGTCCCGGCTGGCCGATGGTTGTCCTGCGCAACGGGCCACGTGGAAGTCAGCGAGGCTTGACAATTCGGTACATGACCACGCGAAGCGCGTCGTCCGCGTCGCGTCGATGCCCGAGTACATAGTCGCTTCCCACTTCTGCCGGTGTGAAGCGCGCAGGCATACGCACTGCACCCAACCACCGCCCACTCGCCTCAAACACATTCCACGTGCTCGGTCCAGCGGCGGCACTGGACAGGCACGCACAGCGCGCCGCGTCACGAAGGTCAGGATCACGCAGCCAGAGCTCACCGCTCGGCGACGCGAGCAAGTCGACAAATGCCGGGAGCACATCAGGGAACGCCGCATTGCGCCGCGCCAGGCGATCGCGTTCACGCACAAGACCCTTATCCGTACTCCACAACGTCATCCACGCGTCGACGTAGCCGTCCACGTCGCGCGCCGAGAGTATTGTTGGTGTCCATGCGCGGCGGACAATGCGTCGCAACGTCCACGTCGCATCATATTCCCGGATTTCATACTGGTCGCCGAAGCCGAGGAATACACGGTCGGCCGCGGACGCATGCACAAGCTCCGGTCCGAACGTGAGTGGCCTCGGCGCGGCGACCGTTGCAGCGAACGTCACGGCAGGCACACGATCCAGGTAGCGCTCAACCGCGCCTGCGGAATTGACCAGCAGCAATGTAGAGGAATCCACCCATCGGGACGCGCGCTGAGCGTTTCCTCGGCCTTGCGGGAGATCTCCAACAACCGCAGAACCATCGGAAAATCGTTCGAGCACGGCGACGAACGGCTCGGCCAATAGTCCGGGCGCAAACGGTCCGTATCGCACCTGACGCACAAACTCACCGTTGGGAGCGAAGATAGATGTGTAGCGTAGTGACTCGACTGCCAGCGAATCGCCCGGCAGCCGCATCATCAGGCCGATGTCGCTGAATTCGGCGGGACCCTGTCCCTTCCGCCCAACAGTACGGATGTGACGGCCCGTCGAGTCGAACATCCTCAGCTGCAGATCTGCACGCTCAGCCACCACGATGCGCCCGTCATGAAGCCGAGTCACGGCGGCGATGCGAGAGAACTCGTGCGCTGAGCCGTCGTGCGACCCAATCTCGAGGACCGGCTTTTGCGAGAGCGTCCATGCTTGCCTGCGAGTCCACCGTGGAGCATTACTCTCGACGATACGAATCCCCGCACTGTCGCGCGCGGTCGATGTGGTCGACTGCGCGGACGCGTGCGTAACGGCGCTGAGGCACACAAGGACTGCCGCACCGCGTCGATATCGATCACAATACATCGTCACAAGTTACTCGTACATCGGCGCTCATCGGCAGGCCAGCAGCGCACGCGCGGAGGGATTCCCAGCTCACGCGCCAACGCAGCGTCGCCGCAATGGGCGCGCGACACGAGACGGTAAGAGTGCGGCCAACCAATCGCCAGTTTCGCGCGCTGTTAGCTGTTAGTTGATCGTGACTGGGAACGTGACATTGAGATCTGTATCGAATGCGCCGCCAAGTCCACTGCCTTTCGCTCCTTCCCAGTGACGAAGTTCAACGCGTAAGGAGCATCCCACACTCGTCGCTGCTGTTGTCGCCACCACCACCTGGAACTTGAGCCCGAGCGGATATTTCGTGGGCGATTGTGTGTCGAGGTCGAGACTGGCGTCGGGCACGGTCACGCCAGCGCACGTGAGGGTGTAAAAGAACCGATGAAAGTTTGCTTCTTTCTGCACTTCAGCGGAGATGTCGATCACGTTCCTGGGATCCAGATCGTTGAGCAGTGTGATGATGCCGTTGTATGTCGCACCTTTGGTCAGCGCGAGCGTGCCCTGCGGTGCCAGCGGCGCGGTGGGCAAGGCGGCACCGTCGGGATCGACGATGACTGACGACTGCGCTGTGCCGCTGCCGGTTGGCGTGAGTGTGACGGTCACACGGGAAATGTTCTCCGGGTCACCACCGCCTTCGATCGGCGCTGCGGGGTTATCGCAGCCGAGGACACCCAACACAACGGCGCACGCAACCACGGAACGCAATGACACAATGCGATGGCGCGCAAGGAACGGCGAAACGTGCATGGCAACCTCCTGAGTCGGCAGAAGCGGGAAGGGAGTTGTTGCAGAACGCAACGATGAACTATTTGAGCGCGAGTGCTCGCGCCCGATGATTGCCGAGTGGAACGGTGAAGCGCACCACCACATCGCGGCCGGTTTCATTGACAAACAGTCGATAGCGACTGAGGTAGTCGCGATACCGTCGATCAAACACGTTCCGCACGGAAACATCGGGCACAACGTGCAGACCGAGCAGGTGCATACCGGCAGCACCAACTTGTAGCGATGCCAGTGCGTATCCGTCTGTTGGCAATCGGTAGATGGTCACTGGCGGCACACGGTCTTGTCGGCGGACAATCGTCGATCCGAACTCGACGTACGGTGCCTGCACGCGTGCACCCGTGCGCCCAAACAACCGAAGTGACGAGGTGAGACGATCGGCCGGCATATCGTACAGCGGCGTATCACGATTACGGTCGATGCCGCGTACACGGTTCGCACTTGCATACAACGTTATCCAGGCCGTCGGCGAGAATTGCCCTGTGAGTTCGAAGCCGCGCAGCTGCGCCGTGGTGTGTGCGTAGGCATACGCCGGATACGCGCCGCGCACGGTGATGACGGGGTCGCGAGGCGTGAGATAGATGTAGTCAGTGATGCGATTTTGATACACGCCCAGTTCAAGGCGACTTCGCACACCAACATGTCGGAGGGACACGTCGCCATTGATCGTGCGCTCGGGGACAAGTGTTGGGTCGCCAATCTCATATTGCGCTGTGCCGTGATGCACACCCCGACTGAATCGTTCACTCACGTTGGGCGGTCGCCACGCCAACGCTGCCGTACCGGCTAACGACCACGTTGGTGACAGTCGGTACGACGCGCCAAGACTGCCTGAAGCGCCCCGATATGTGCTGATGTCGTCCGGACTAATCACCACCGGCGCACCGAATTGAAACGCATGCTGCCAGCGCACATCGTACCGCGCGCCAAGCGTCACCGTGAGCGCATCGCGTGTGTACTCCTCGAGCGCAAACACACCACCGGCGTAGATGCGGTATTGCGGAATAAGAAATGACCGACCAGGCGACAAATTGCCTTGACGCATTCCACTTACACCGACCGTACCCGAGAAGCGCGTCGTCGGTGGTTGCTTCCACTGCACGTCCAACGAATGTGTGTACAGCTTAAGTCCGAACGCCGGCCGCCCAGTCCCAACGGAAAAGCCACGACTGTCATACTCGGCGCGATCGTTGCGCTGGAAACCGTACGACACATTCAAGCGCGAGTTCTTGCGCATCCCGATATCGGTGCGCCACGACACCAGGTCATGCGTGATTCTTTGATTCGGTGGCCCAACACGGTCGGCGTACACGGTCGTGGTGAACGGATTCTGCATCGCACGCTCAAGATCTTCGATGTTGCCGACGTGCGCACCAAGGTAAAGCCCGAGGTTCGTGCTGAAGCGACTAACGTTGAGTTCCGACGAACCCCAACCACGTCGGATGCCGAGCGCTCCGTTGTAGTCCAACTCGCGGAAGCCGCTGTTCGGCAGAAAGTAATCGGGCGTCGTCGCATCGCCGGCGTGACGCGCACTTATTTGCCCGCGCCATGCGACATCGCCAAGCATCGGCACGTGCGCTCCTTCCAGCATGAACGAACCCGCACCCTGACGATTGTTCGAGAAACCGTTGGCGCTGAACTCGCCGGCGACACCGCTGTCACGCGGCAGCGGGCGAGGCGACACACGAACCACACCACCAAGCGCGCCCGATCCATATAGAATGGTGCCAGGTCCGCGAACAACTTCGATTTCATTCGCAGCAAACGCATCGATTTCCGGCGCGTGATCGCCGCCCCATTGTTGCCCTTCTTGTGGCACGCCAGCGTTGATCGTCGCGATACGCTGCGAGTGCAGGCCACGCACCATCGGTTTGGCGATGCTTGGCCCGTACTGAATGATGCTCACGCCAGGCAGATCTTTCATTGTTTCGCCGAGCGTCTGTCCGCGCTTCCGTGCGATCTCGTCGGCGGCCATCGTCACGGTCGATTGCTGCGCGTCAAGGAGGCGTTGCGCTGCATCGTCGCGTACGGTGATGCCTTCGAGCTCGGTGACTCGTCGCGCGAGCTTCACGTCCACCGTTGCGCTGCCGCTGGTTAGCGCCACACGACGCACCACGGGCGCAAAGCCGACTTGTCGGACCTGCAACGTCACGGCGGCTGGAAAGAGACCCGTGAGGTGGAAGTGGCCGGCAATGTCGGTGCGGGCGGTCACACCAAGTTCCGTGATCAGCACAATGGCGTCGGCGAGCGGCCGCGACGTCGCCGAGTCCCGCACGACGCCGAGGATTTCGCGACGCGGCTGGGCCGAGGTCCGAATCTCCTGTGCGGCGACCGACACGGTTGGCATCAGTCCACCAAATACGACCAGTGCGTATATCAACCCGCGCGCGACACGTCCGCCAATCATTAGATGACGCTACTCTCCTCGTGGCTGAGCGCAGCAGAATCCCAACGAACGGTCGAATTTCAACTACGAGCGGCATCCCATGCCGAACGAACGGCGGCAGAATTGGCGCTTCGAAGTCTTTTTCGGCCTACGTGTCCTTGAGTCCGAGGAAGTGACCGCAGCCCTCGACCCCGAATAGAGTGAAGGGCGGTCTCTGGTTGGGATCAGACACGTAGAGTTGCGTTGGTTCGTGGACCGAAGTGACTTTGCCAGACGCGCCGCCGACAGGACGGCCCGCTCTGCGCCTACGGCCGGGGCATCCGCTCCGCAGCAACGGTAGCGGCCGGCACGTCGGCCGCTACACGCACTCCATGCAAAAACGCCTCGATTCGCTGCCAGTCGGCCGCGACATCCGCTTCGCCCAACTCAACCAGAGCGCGTAGATAGTCTGGCTGAAACAGCATCAGGCTGAGAATGTCGGGGCTGGCCGTCCGACGCGTCCCCCAGCCACGCGTGAGGAACCGCAGCGCTGGTGGCAGATTGGGCTCGAACCGACGCGCCAGTTTCCCAAGGTCCTGCGATGGTCGAATCACCAGAATATCGACCGCACGCATGCCATTGCGCGCTGACTCTGGAATCTTGCCCAACAATTTGTTCACCATCTGCAAGCGATGAATGTCTTGATCAATGAGATCGAGGAACACCGCGTTGTACAACGTACCCACCACTTGGGCCGGCGGAGGATATCCCACAATCAGCGGCACGTCCGACTCGGCACGCGTGCGCGCATACCGTGTGGAGATCGTGAGTATGCGCGACGCGCCCAGGTGCAACGCGGGGGAAAGCGGCGCGGTTAGCCGAATGCCACCGTCGCCGTACCATTCCTTGTCCACGCGAACAGCGGGAAACAGTAACGGCAGTGCCGACGACGCCATGATGTGGTCGATGCTGAGCGGTACAATTTCGGCGCGGCGCTGCGGACGTTCCCACAACGACAGGTTGCGCCCCTGCACCCATGTGACCGACTGTCCGGTGGTGTAACTCGTCGCCGAGAGCGCGACGGCTTTCAATCGCCCGCTTGCAATGTTCTGGTCGATGCCGACAATGCCGCCATTCGCGTCCGTCGGCATCTGGGACTGCAGAAATTGCGCGAGCGGCTTGGTATCGACGAGCGCCTGGCGATGTTCTGTTCTGTCAGAGAGGCCGCCGGCCGCGAGACGCCAGGCCCACCGCGCAACGTTGAGCAGCAGCGATGACGTGTCAACGCGGTACACATTTTTTGAGGCGACTGACAACCAGAGTTTGACCAGGTCGTCGGCGGCCTCGGGCACCGTCTTGCCGCTGGCAGCGAGAAACGCGGTGCTGATCGCGCCGGCCGAGATCCCGGTGAGAATGGGAAGTGCAAGCGCGGGATACCGTCGCGCGATAGCGCTCACCACGCCCGCCTGATAGGCACCACGCGCACCACCGCCGCCGAGGACGAGGGCGAGCGGTCCGAGGCCGAGGGCGTGCGCTGGCAGCGGTGGTGCGGTTCCAGCACCGTTGGAACGGGCAGGTTCGAGTTCGCTCAACTGTGCATGCCGATACGCGGTAGGGTCACCGACGCGAAGCTACGGCATCGCGAGCCATTGTGCTGGGCCCTCGCGGACGGCCCATCGCGGAGTGATTCCACCATCGCCGGCGAGCGTAGGTGCCTCTTGCATGCAGCTACGCATATGAGTGTACACCATATCCTCCTAACCGCGTGCGTTGCAACCATTTCCGATCAAGAGGCTTGATGTGGGCCACTTTGAAGAAATGTCGCTGATCAGCTTGCGACCGTCGCGGGCGCGGCGCGACCTTGAGCCCGGTTGCTCTGGCAGGAGTCGCTGAATAGACTTAGTCCATAACTCTTAGTCTACCGTCCATGATCACCGTCAACATCCACGAAGCGAAGACGCAGCTCTCCAAGCTGCTCGATCAAGCGGTCAAGGGCGAGGCGTTCGTGATCGCCAAGGCCGGCAAGCCCTTGGTCAAGGTCGCCGGGTTGGATACGCCGGATATACCGCAGCGTCTGGGCTTTCTGCGCGGCGAAATTGTCGTGCCGAAGGACTTCGATCGCATGGGCGAAGCCGAGATTGCCACGCTGTTCGGTGTGAGCGAGTGAAGCTGCTGCTCGACACGCAGGTATTGCTGTGGGCCGCGGCCAATTCCAAGCGGCTCTCGGCCAGCGCGCGCAAGCTGCTGAACGATCCAGGCAATGACCTGTGCTTCAGCGCCGCGAGTTTATGGGAAATCACCAGCAAAGCCTCACTCGGTCGGCAAGACTTTCGGGTGGAGCCGCGGGTGCTACGCCGCGGCCTGCTGGACAACGGCTACACGGAACTGCCCGTCACCAGTCAGCACGCGGTGAGTGTAGACGGGCTGCCGGACATTCACCGGGACCCGTTTGATCGCCTGCTGCTGGCGCAGGCGCTGACTGAAGGCATCACGCTCGTGACAGGCGACGCCCTGCTGGCGACCTATCCCGGACCCATTCGGAAAATCTGACGCCCGTGAGCGACCGTCTCACGGCGGCATTGTCCGACCGGCTCCTGTCGAACCGCCCGACGGAAGGCTTCGTACTACCGCGCCGTGACTCCCGCACCGACCGCGAGTCGGAATCGCGTCTGCGCACGAGCCAAATCGTAGCGCGCGCGTACCGCTTCCAGCTGCGCCTGGACCGCGTTCTCTTCTGTCTGCAGCAAACGAAACGAATCACCAAGCCCAAGGTCGAGTCGACGACGCTCAGCGACGAGCTGATCCCACGCCAGCGATGCCGCATCGTTCGCCGCCGCCAAGCGCTCTCGCCCGGTGCGTATCGCACGGTCCGCGGCGCGCACATCGATGCGGACCTGCGCTTCAACTGACCGCAGCAGCAGCTCCTGCAAGTCGAGCACGGCGGCGGCGAATAACGCTTGCCCAACGTCGCCGCGATTACGCACCGGTGCGGCAAGACTCACGCCCAATCGCCAGCCACTGCTCGTACTGCGTGGTGATCGGTCGAGTGGAGACACAGTGGCATCCGATTGTGTGGCGCTCCATCCACCGTCGAGGGAGAGCGAGGGACGTGTGGCATTGCGTGCGCGGTCCAGTCGCACCTGGGCCGCGTCGCGTGCGGCGCCTGCTGCGCGTACATCGAGCCGATTCGCCAGTGACGCACGCACGGCGGAAGGCATATCGCTCAACGCCATTGTTGCCAGCAGCAAACTGTCGTCAGTGGCCACCGTCTTGAGCGGCAACGAGTCGTCCAGCAACTGTGCCGCTGCCCGATCACCGAACACGCTGAGTATGAGTTGGTCGGAGATATCGCGTCGAGTTTGACGCGCCTGAATGAGTGTAGCCAGTCGCAACGCGACACCACTGCGGGCCGTCAAGACATCTACCTGCGCGACGAGATCGCGAGATGCGAGTTCTGCATTGCGCGACAGCAGCGTCTGCGATAACACCAACGAACGCTGATACACAGCCTCCGTCGCTTCTGCTTCGGCCAGTGACCAATACTGCGTCTCAATATCGGCGGTGACACTTTGGGTGGCGCGGTTGTACTCATCAATCGCTGCGCTTCGCTCCAGTCGTGTCGCTCGCATCTCTGCCGAACGCTGATTGAACCCCTCGAGCAATGGCTGCGAGATGGACAACGATAGCGCGGACTGTCCGGCCGACAGGGGCATGCCCGCAGGATCAGCCCCGCTCACACGCGTCACGTCGAGGCCAAGCTCTGTACCCAACCGCAGCGCCGACGCGATGCCGGCACTCGTCGTGCGCGCGACCGGGCCACCATCGCCACTCGACGCTACGCCAGAGCCGAATCGAAGTGTGGGATCCGTTGCCCGTGCCTCGCTCAGTGCGGTGGCTTCGGAGACGCGCCGCGACGTCATTGCGATGCGCATGGCAAAGCCATCCTTCAGCGCAACACTCGTTAGTTGCGCCAATGGCACGGCGCGTCCGGGGAGCGAATCAATGAGCCCGCTGATGGAGCGCGCCGCGAATGGTGCAGCGGCCGCCGACTGCGCCGTGGTCGCGCATGGAAGCATCGTCGCAAGCACGGCGCACGTGCACACCCATGCTCGGCGGCGCTGCGCGTGCGGCGTCATACTTCCTGCCGCGCGGCCATGCTCGCGAACAGACCCCCGCGTGCCATCAACTCGTGATACGTGCCCGACTCGGTGATGCGACCCGCATCGAGCACGTAAATCCGGTCTGCATGGCGAATCGTGCTGAGTCGATGCGCGACGACGACGCGTGTGGCGTGCAGAGCCTCGACGTTGTCGCTCACCAGACGCTGCGTCCGATTGTCGAGCGCACTGGTCGCTTCGTCAAAAAACAGAATGCGCGGACGCGTGACGAGTGCGCGCGCGATGAGCAGGCGCTGGCGTTGTCCACCCGACAAGCTGCCGCCACCCTCCTGCACCACGGTGTGCATGCCCATCGGCATCGCCCGCAGGTCCTCGTCCATCCCCGCCATGCGCGC
>JAYSVL010000522.1:0-10980 GCA_043718595.1 Gemmatimonadaceae bacterium | reverse complement strand
GCGCGTCAATCGCGGCATGCAATCACGGTCGAGTAGGCCAGCGTCTGCACGCGTCGCGGGATGACGTACGTCACGTTCAGCGTTTTCGTGTTGCGGCCATCAACAACGTTCCACGACTCGACGATGCCGTTGCGGGTTGACGTGCCACTCAGCCCGCCAACGAGCTGCGCGCACGCGAGGCTGGTGAGCGAATCGAGGCGTGTCTGCGCATAGCTCGCGGCAACTGTTTGGCGCATGCCACCGCCCATCTGCTTGGCCACCGCGCCAGCGCTACCCAGCGCACCGCCAACACCGACGGTCAACATCAGCATGGCAACGAGAATCTCCACGATGGTCACGCCTCGACGAGGGCGCGATGCGCCCGATAGTCGACGACGACTCGCTGTTCCGCTCATAGCGCACACCCTTTCGGCAAAATGATTCCAGCGGGACTAATGCAGACGGTGTCTTTGAGCATGCCCACGGTGACTTGGTATCGCTGCGTCGAGACCGGCGTGGGCGTCATCATGCCTCGTGCGTTGTACTGGATGGTGCTCGGCGCGCCGTCCAGTGGGTCGATCAGCGCCATCAGCGAGGTGTTGAAGCGCACCGGCCCCAGCACGACCACGGCCGATCCCGCCATGCCACTCATCACCGACACCGTTGCGCTGTTCGAGGTGAGCGTTAACGTCGCCAGTTTCCCTTTTTGCAACGCCGCAGCGCGCGTGGCCGCAAACGCGGCAGCGAGTTCCTGTCGTGCCGCGCGACGGGCCGATGAGTCGCGCGACATGAACACGTTCGGGATCGCAAACCCAACCATGATCGCGGAAACGGCCAGCACGATCATCAATTCGATCAGACTCATGCCGTAGCGACGGCGAATCGTTGCGGGAAGCGCGGCGCGTGGAGGGTGCATACGGGCAGGACCAACGTCACGGGGCGCGGTAACAACTCACCACGGCAGCGGCACCAAGCGTTACAGTGCGAGCCAAAAGCGACTGTGCAACACGCTCTGGACATCGGCTCGTCGGCCGCTCAGCGTAGAGAGTGCCCACTTTCCAATTTCTGCAACAATCCGGGGAAATCATGTGTCGACGCGCGTACCGCATAGTTGCTGCACTTGTCCTGTTTGTGTGCGTGCTCTTTCACGCACCTGCACCCGCGTGGGCGCGACAGCCGTCGGGCAGGACGCTGGCCCTCGTTGGCGGCACGCTCGTTGACGGCAATGGTGCCGCGCCACTGCGAAACAGCGTCGTTCTCGTCGCTGATGGTCGTATTGCCGCGATCGGTCTTGTGGGGCAGCTCCGCGTTCCTGCCGGTGCGACGATCGTCAACGCGGTCGGGATGACGCTGTTGCCGGGACTCTTCGACTCGCATGTGCATCTGATGCTCGTCGGCCACGGCAACTACGCACACTGGGACAGCGTCTATCCCGCACGATTTGGAAAGGACGTTATTCCCGTTGCGGCAAAACAATCGCTGATGCACGGCGTCACGAGTGTGCGCGACCTTGGCGGACCGCTCGAACCATTGATGGACGTTAAACGCAAGATCGACCGCGGTGAGCTGATGGGTGCGACGATCTACACATCAGGACCGTTCCTGCAGCACGCACCATATCCTGGCACCGAAGAGTTTCGCTGGGGCATTAACGGCGTTGCCGACGCGCGCGCGAAAGTGAATCGTCTGGCCGACGCTGGCGTGAGTGTCATCAAACTCATCGACCAGGATGAGATGACGATGGACGAGGTGCGTGCTATCGTCGACGAAGCACACAAACGCAAGCTGCCGGTGGTCGCCCACGCGCATCGTCCTGAAGAAATCCGCCGAGGACTGGCGGCGGGCGTCGACGACTTTGAGCATACAGGGCTCGCCACGTCGCCCGAGTATCCGGCGGACATCATGGACGCGTTGCGCGCACGCACGGCGCTCGGCAATCGTCCTCCGCTGTACTGGACACCGACGATTGATGTGCTCACCAACTATCCTGCGCGTCGCGACAATCCGGCGTACGTGAACGACAAACACTGGTACGACGGGCTTCCCGCCGACATCACGCGCGATGTGAACCAGTCGATTGTGCGGCTGGACACGCTCACCTACTATCGCTTCGTTGCCAATCGTCAGCCAACACTTGGTCCAAAGTTTCGGCAGCTGCGCACGAGCGGTGTGCGGCTGCTGATTGGCACGGACGCCGGCGTACCAGCGAATTTTCATGGCTATGCGACGCCGGAAGAGATGATTACCTGGGTGAAGACGTATGGCATGGACCCGATGGAGACGATTCGCGCCGCCACGTTCTGGCCAGCGCTGTCACTTGGCGTGTTGGACAAAGTCGGCACGATCGAGGTGGGGAAGACGGCGGACATCATTGGGGTGCGCGGTAACCCGCTAAGCGATATCACGCTCTTGCGGCGCGTCGAACTGGTGATCAAGACGGGAACGCGTGTGAAATGAGGTGCATGAGACCGATGCTGGTGACGACGCTGCTCGCATGCGGCGTGACGGCGCTCGACGCGCAAGCGACCGATTCCACGGTGACCCGCTTGCGCGGTTTTGTGGACACCTACTACGCGTACGACGTCAATCGACCTCCTGACGGCGAACGGCGGTTTACCACGCAACCTGCCCGGCACGACGAGGTCAATGTGAATCTCGCATGGCTTGGTATCAGCGTGGAGCGCGCACGATCGCGCGCGCGTGTGGCGTTGCAAGCGGGAACGTCCGTGCAGTCGAACTACTCGGCGGAGCCGCGGAACGGTGCCACGAGCGGCCCTGATGTGTCGCGATTCATTCAGGAAGCGGTCGTGGGTGTGCGTGTCGCCAATCGGGTGTGGATCGATGGCGGCGTCTACTACAGCTACATCGGACAAGAGAGCTGGTCATCGTCGGAGAACCTGACGTACACACGATCACTTGTGGCCGAATACTCACCGTACTACCTGTCTGGTGTGCGTCTCTCGTGGCAGGCCACAGGTAAGCTTGCCGCGCAAGTGCACGTGACGAACGGCTGTCAGAACATCTCGGAGAACAACCGAAGCAAAGCCGTCGGCCTGCGCCTTGACTATGCGATCGCACCAACGCTCACGTTGTCGTATGCCAATTTCCTGGGCAATGAACAACCGGCGGACAATCGGCCTGTGCTACGCGTGTTCAATCAGCTCATGGCGAAAGGGACTTTGCCCAGTAAAACGGAGTGGCAAGGACAATTGGACGTTGGCCGACAGGGCGGAGCGAGTTGGTATGGTCTCGTCGCGATCGCGCGACAGCCAGTGACGTCGCGCGTGGCGGTGGTTGGTCGTGTTGAGCGCTATGCAGATCCAGATCAGGTGATCATCAGTAGTGCTGGCGCAAGAGGATTTGTCGGCAACGGCGTGTCGGCTGGCATCGACGTGACAATCGAGGGTGGCGTGCACTGGCGCACCGAGTTACGCGGCATTCGCGTGACCGAACCGCTGTACGCGAAGGGTGCAGGCGGCCAACCCACGCGAATTAACGGCGTCGCTGTCAGCTCGCTCAGTATCGGCTTCTGACACGTCCGTCCCTTGATAGTTGACACTGAGGCGAGGAGTTCGCCGTGGCTGCGCATGGGTCACGCAGCTGGCACTGCGTGCTGTGCGCACAGTCACGCAGTGTTACATGGCGCGCGCGCGGTGAAAACCGTTTGACCTTGGTGTACCAGTCGCGCACTATTCGGTGGTGAAACGAGTCGAACGCGCTACCGCCGACATGCCCGAGTGGAGTTCCTTCGTTGCCGACCGCGCCGCCGCTACAGGCGTCAGCGCGTTTGGCTCGATAGACATTCCGTTCCCGGACGGGATAGTCGCCCAACTCTCGCGGGTTGCGTCGCAACTCGACGTGACGGCGGCGACAGTGTTGTTGGCAATTGTCGCTGAAGTGGTGCGACGCTACTGCGGGGATGTAGTGGTGGTGCAGATCACGTTGCGCGCACTGCACGCAGCGGCGAGCGACGCGGCGGAGGCAGGATCACAGCGCGTTGTTGGCGTCGCAGCTGATCTGACCGACGACCCGTCGCTGCGCGCGCTGTCGGAGCGCATCCATCGGTTTGCGATGGCGGAGCGCGGACCCGTCGATGACGACTCGCCGGACGCCGCGCCTATTGTCCTTGACGTTGTCACGGACGAGCGCGATGCAACGGAGAACACCGCACCCGGCCGGGGGGCGCCAGCAGCAACAGATCTGTGTTGCACCCTTTATGCGTGCAACAGCACCGTGCGGGGGCATATCGTGTTCGATGCACAGCGATTTGAGCTGGGCACGATGCGCGCCTTCGCCAGCGCGGTAGCGCTACTTGCGGAATGCGCGGGCGATGCGCCGGAGGTAGCGCTGTCGCAACACATGCTGCTTGACCACGCCACGCGATCAATGGTACTGAACGAGTGGAACGCGACCACAGTCGTTCGCCGACCCGACGCGCGGATGCATCGTCTCTTTGAGCGGCAAGTCGAGGCAACCCCCAACGCAACCGCCGTCGATTTCGCGGGACACACCCTGACCTTCCAGGAACTGAACGCGCGCGCCAACCAGCTTGCGCGTGTCCTCGTGCTCCGCGGTGTGGGGGATGGCGTACTCGTTGCCGTGTCGATGGAACGATCGCTGGAGCTGCTGGTGGCCCTTCTCGCCGTCCTCAAAGCGGGGGGCGCCTTCGTTCCGTGCGATCCCGATCTGCCTCCTGAGCGGTTGGCGTATATACTCGGCGACACGCGTGCACCGTTCGTACTGGCGCAGACACACCTGTGCGATCGCTTACAGGCGACAGCAACGATGACAGACACAATGCTCGTGCCCGTCACACCCGCTGGGGATTCCGTCCGCGGACCCAGTACGAATCTCACCGACCGTTGTGGCTCAGCGTCGTTGGCGTATGTCATCTACACGTCGGGGTCGACCGGACGGCCCAAAGGCGTACGCATAGCACATCGTGCCCTCTGCAATCACGCGATGTGGTTTGCCGAGGCGATCGGCCTGCAGCCGAACGACCGGATGTTGCAGTACGCATCGATCAGCTTTGACGCCTCGATCGCCGAGCTGTTTGCACCGTTGGCCGCTGGGGCACCCGTGGTATTCGCGCCGCCGCACGCGCACCGCGACTTGCTCGGCATTGGAGAACTCCTTCGTGCACATCGGGTGACGGTGTTACAGATGGTTCCGTCAGCGCTTCGCGCAGCATTGGCAGGCGGCGCGTTTGCTGAGCCGACGCCATTACGCTATGTCGTCAGTGGGGGTGAGGCTCTCGATCACGCGCTGGTGGCGAAGGTGCGGGACGTGTTGCCTGACATCCGATTGGGCAATTTTTATGGTCCGAGCGAAGCATGCGTGGATAGCACAATGATTGAGATTGACGCGTCGTTTCTCCGGCGACGTGTGATACCGATCGGACGTCCAGTCGCGAATGTGCGATGCCACGTGCTTGATCGCCATCTGCAACCCGTTCCTATCGGTGCGCCCGGCGAGTTGTTCATTGGTGGTCTTGGCCTGGCTGACGGATATCACGGGCAACCGAATTTGACCGCCAAACGATTTGTCGCCGACCCGTTTCGGGTTAGCGATCGTCTTTACCGGTCTGGTGATCTGGCGCGTTACCACGCGGACGGCACTATCGAGTATCTCGGCCGAGTCGACACGCAGGTCAAGCTGCGCGGCTACCGCATTGAGTTGTTCGAGATTGAAGCCGCGCTGCTGAACTATCCAGGTATTCGCGAGGCCGCGGTCAGTGTTCGCGCCGATGACGTCGGTGAACAGAACCTCATTGCATATCTCGTGTGCGACGCGACGTCCACGCCACCGCCAGTGCAAACCATTATGGCACGCCTGCGTCAGCGCCTCCCGTCGTACGCCGTGCCGAGTACGTACGAATTCCTTGAGGCTTTGCCGCTTACCACCAGTGGGAAGCTTGATCGACGGGCGCTTGCTGCACGACCGCTGCCGCAGCTTCGGCCCATTGAAGATCTCGACCGGCCAGTGCTCGCGGATCCGTTTGAGCAGCGGCTGCGCGCTATCTGGGAACACGCGTTGGGCGTTCGTCCGGTTGGCGTCGACGATGACTTCTTTGCCCTTGGCGGTCATTCGCTCAAGGCCATTCGGCTGCTGAATGACGTTGAACGTGAGTTTGGCCTCGACATGCGTGCGGGCGTGCTCTTCGAGGCGTCGACGATTCGGCAGTTTGCCGCCCGATTGCGGGATCGTCGGCCTCGTTCTGCGAGCACGACAATTCCTGTGCAGTCGGAAGGGAACGCGTTGCCGTTGTTTGTTGTACCTGGAGGCGGGGGCGAACTCTTTGTCTTTGAAGCACTGGCGAAGGAGTTAGGAAAAGATCAGCCGTTGTATGTGATGGATCTGTACGCATTCGGCGACCCGCGCGAGACTGGCGAAAGGGACTTCACGTTGACGATAGCGGACGTAGCGTCGCGCATGATCCGCGACCTGCGAGTCGTCCAGCCGCACGGACCTTATCGATTGGCCGGCTACTCACTCGGCGGTAACATCGCGCTGGAGATTGCGCAGCAATTGCGGCGTGGAGGTGCGGTAGTTTCCCTGGTGCTCTTGCTGGATTGTGATGGGCCTGGGTATCCGCACCTCCAGCCATTCTGGCCTCGCACCATCACGCATCTGCGCCACGCCAGCTCACTCGGGGTTGGTGATGCGGCGCTGTATCTTCGTGATCGGCTGCGAGAGCTATCACGTCGTGTACGCGGTGCGCCACCTCCCGCCCACACCTTATTCGACAAGGAGCTTGAGCTGGCACCAATCCCTCCGCACATCGTTGAACGGATGGAGCGCGCACTGCAGCCACTCGTGCACGCTTGGGACGTCTACGTACCAACACGGTATGACGGCCATGTCACCCTGGTCCGTGCTACAACGCGACAACGCATGATTGGTGTGGTCGACTTGGATCCGGTGCTTGGCTGGAGTGGGCTGCTCACCGACCTTCGCTGTGACAGCATCGCGTGCAACCACTTTGACATCCTGCGCGCGCCACAGGCGCCACGACTGGCGGCGATCGTGTCGGCGGCGCTCAACGCGTCGTTGCGTCCGTAGGCGCGTCTCATGCGGCTGGTGTTTATTGCCGACGATTCACCAGCGAACGCGTGGCTGATTCGTGAAGTTGAACGCCAGCATGTCGTGCAGTGCATCCTTCGCCCAGACTGGACAGCGGTTCCCCCGCGTTCAACTTCCGCATCGACGACTGCCGCCGCGAGCGCAACACGGCCGAAACAGCGCGCATCGCTCGCGGTGCCAACCCGCCTGCGACGGTGGCTCCGTTCGCGGTACTTCGCGTGGCGTGATGTGGCGTCTCGCGCGCGGATGACGCATGCGCTGTGGAATGGCGCTCCACCGTCACCACCCGCGACTCCGATATGGTGCGTGTCCGCGTGGGAGATCAATTCCAACGCAACCGTGCAGCGATTGCGCGAACTCAGTCCTGACCTGATCGTGGCCAGCGGCGCCCCAATCCTGCGGTCGAGTGTGTATGCGGTGCCACGACACGGTACGGTGAACTTGCATTTTGGTATCAGTCCCAACTACCGCGGTTTGCACACGGTTATCACGCCAATGCAGCGTGGCGATTACGCGCACGTGGGCGCCACATTGCACTGCGTAGACGACGGCATTGATAGCGGGCCGGTGTTGTTGCGTGTGTACCCTGACCTCTCGTCTGACGACACGCCGGAGTCCATTGAGGCGAGGATAGTCCGGGATTCCGCGACCGCGTTGGCGTGGTTCCTGTCGTGGCTCGCTGCGCGATCGGCTGAAGAGGTGGTCACAGGTCGTCGATTTGCTGGGCGCGGTGAGCTCGTACGCTTTCACGACCGCCGGATTCGGGATGATCTGCGGTTTCGTCTTCGGCACGCTCTTGGGCAACGTCCACCATCCCTTTCGGGGCGCGTGGAGATCTTTTACACAGGCTGACCGGAAGGCGCGGTCATCGTGCGCCCTGGGTAGCCACCTGCTTCGTAAGGTCGGGCTGGAGTTGCCCTGATCTCGCTCACTGCGGTTAGCGCATGAGCGGCGCCTGGGACCCTAGGTGTCCTGATTCGCTGGTGGGCCAGTTGCTTCGGTGTATATTCGGGTCTATGACGAGCCCGAGCAAACCCACCAATCCCGCACCGGCAATTGATGCACCGTACGTCGAACTGCACTGCCATTCTGCGCTGTCGCTCCTTGACGGTGCCTCGCTCCCGGAAGCACTGGCCCAGCGCGCCGCTGAGTTGGGGTATCCGGCCCTGGCGCTCACGGATCATGATGAGCTGGGCGGCATTGTACGCTTTGGCACCGCGTGTGAAGCCGTTGGCATCAATGGCATTCTCGGTGCGGAGATTACCGTGTTGGTGCCGGACCGGTTTCCGGAGGGTTCACGCGCGCAGGCGTATGCGCGTGACGTGCGGCCGACACATTTGGTGTTGCTCGCCGAAACACGTGAAGGCTACGGCAACATCTCGACGCTCATCACCCGTGCGCGCATGGACACACCGCGTGGTACACCAGCGGTGCCGTGGTCATTGGTCACTGAACATGCAGACGGTGTGACCGCACTCAGTGGATGTCCGCGCGGATGGATTCCCAAACTGCTGGCCGAAGGACGTGACGACGACGCATGGACGGCGGCGAGTGCGTTGCGCGACGTGTTTGGTGACCGGTTCGCGATTGAATGTTGGGACCACCGTTTGCCGGAAGAGCGCGCGCTGGTGCGCAAGCTGCGTCCGTTAGCCGCGAAGTTGGGTGTGCCGTGGGTGGTAACGAATGATGTGCACTATGCCACTGCAGACCGCCGCATTGTGCATGACGTGTTGCGTGCGCTGCGTCATGACCGAACGCTCGACGAAATGGGCACACGTTTGCGTCCCAACGCCGAGTGGGCGCTGAAGGCACCCGCGCTCGTGCTCAAACGGTGGCGTGGTGCGGAAGAGGGTGTGTATGCGACGCGTGCGATCGCCGAGCGATGTGGTTTTCGGTTGCAGCAGTTGAAGCCGTCGTTGCCGACGTTTGCGTTACCGCCGGGTGTGAGTCCTGACGAGTATTTGGCGCGCTTGGTGGAGATGGGTGCGCACGAACGGTGGGGCACGTTGCGCACGCCGAAACATGATGCACAGCTCGCGCATGAGTTGCAGATGATCGCGAAGCTCCGGCTCGCGGGCTATTTCCTTATTGTGTGGGACATTGTGCGATTCTCGCGGCGTGAAGGGATTCTCTGTCAGGGACGTGGCTCCGCTGCCAATTCGGCTGTCTGTTTCTGTCTGGGCATTACGGCAGTGGATCCGATTCGCATGGAGTTGTTGTTTGAGCGGTTTCTGAGTGAGGAGCGAACAGAAGCACCGGACATCGACATTGATTTTGCGCATCGTGATCGGGAGCGTGTGTTGCAGTATGTGTATCAGCGGTATGGACGCGAGCACGCGGCGATGGTGTGCGAACAGATCACGTGGCGGGGACGGAGTGCGGTGCGTGACGCGGCGCGGGTACTGGGTTTTTCGGTGGAACAGGCGGATGTGTTGAGCACGCTGAGCGACCGGTTCAGTGCGAAGAGTACGGCAGCGGCGCTCAGAGTGATGAGCGATGAGCGAGCGACGAATGATTCACGCGGAGACGAATCACGCGAAGACGCAGAAACGGATCACGCGGAGACGGGATCACGCGGAGACGCGGATAAAGGATCACGCGGAGACGCGGACGGGGGATCACGCGGAGACGCGGACGGGGGATCACGGGGAGGCGCGGACAGGGGATCACGCGGAGACGCGGAGACGCGGAGAACAGCGTCTCGAGATGCGGAGGAGGTGGGGAAAGTCGTGGCGATGCGGATTGGGCAGCAGATGATTGGCGGGACGGAAGCGACGACGAAGGCGCGGGTCGTGCGAGTGGAGTCGCGAAAAGTTGCCGCGAGTGCGACGAGTGCACCGAAGCGGCTCACGGCGAGTGACCGGCCGCAACCGAAGGCTGCGTATGAACCGTATGGGAGCCCCAACGCGCAGCGTCGGCCCGGCAAGTTGGTGAACGAGCGGGATGCGACGTGGGTCGAGATGATGGACGACCGCGCAGTAGCGAAGTTGTCGGCGGACGCGGCGAGTGGTGTGCATCGAGATCCGCGTGCGCGAGATCCGCGTGCGCCAGATCCGCGTGCGGCAACGGCGGCTCCAGCCGAAGCCGCGGACGATGTCTCGCATGAACGGCGCAATCCAACCACGGCAACGCGTGACAGCGTCAGCGGTAACGCCATGCTCGCGCGTGCCGGTCTCGACGCAAACGATCCACGCGTGCGGGTGCTGGCCGATGTCGTCGACGGGCTGCATCAACTGCCACGACATCGCTCGATTCACGTTGGCGGGTTCGTGCTCACCGCGGAACCACTCGGCTCCGTCGTGCCCATTGAACCGGCGTCCATGCCAGAACGCACGGTGATTCAGTGGGAGAAAGACGATCTCGATCCAGTCGGTTTGGTGAAGATCGATTTGCTTGGCCTGGGCATGCTCACTGTCGTGCAAGACTGCCTGCTCTATGTGCGACACACGCGTGGCGTGAACATCGACCTCGGGCAACTCGACATGACCGATCAGGCGGTGTACGACGTGATGTGTGCCGCCGACACGGTTGGCTTGTTTCAGATCGAAAGCCGGGCGCAGATGAACACGTTGCCGCGACTCAAACCGCGCTGTTTCTACGATCTCGTGGTGGAGGTGGCGCTCATTCGTCCGGGACCAATTCAGGGCGAGATGGTGCATCCGTATTTGCGACGGCGCGCTGGTCTCGAGCCGGTGACGTACCCACATCCAGCGCTCGAACATGTGCTCAAGCGCACGATGGGTGTGCCGTTGTTTCAGGAGCAAGGCATGCAAGTGGCGATCGCTGCGGCGGGCTTTACACCGGGGCAAGCGGACGTGCTGCGTCGTGCAATGGGACATAAGCGCTCACACGAACGCATGGCGGCGATTTGTGAGGAGCTGATCGAAGGCATGAAACGCAACGGCATTGAGGAAGAGG
>JAYSVL010000521.1:0-3545 GCA_043718595.1 Gemmatimonadaceae bacterium | reverse complement strand
TGCGCTTCACGCTCGCGTATAACCCGGGCGCGGCCTTTGGCATGCATCTCGGCCCCGCGTCGCGCTGGATTTTTGCTGCCCTGAGCATCGTGATCGTGCTTGTGTTGCTGCGTTCGACCGCAGCGCTGACTCGCGTCTCAACGCTGGCCGCGATTGGTGTGCCGATCGTGATCGGCGGAGCACTTGGCAACTTGCTCGATCGCATTCGACTGCGGGACGGCGTTGTCGACTTTATCGATGTCGGCATTGGCGACGTGCGTTTCTGGACCTTCAACGTCGCCGATAGTGCCGTCACCGTTGGTGCCGTCTGCCTGATTTTGGCCCTCTGGCGCCACGAACGCGAGCTCGCCACGTGACCAGCACGCTCGCGTCGTCGTACGAATTTGACGTGGCTGAGGCGGCGGGTGAGCGACTCGATCTGTTGGTGGCGCGACATTGCTCGCTGTCACGCACGCAGGCGGCGACGCTCATCGCCAACGCGCATGTCACCGTCAACGGCCGGCTGCAGAAAGCGTCGTATCGCGGTGAAGGTGAGGATCGCGTCGCCGTTGTCATCCCGCCGCCCGCGGGCCGTGACATTGTGCCAGAGTCAATCCCACTCAGCGTCGCCTACGAAGACGAATCGTTGGTCGTCATCGACAAGCCGGCGGGCATGGTGGTGCATCCGGCACCGGGCAATTGGTCCGGCACGCTGGTTAACGCGCTGATGGGACGCGGCGAACCGCTGGCCGATGGGGGTGGCACGGACCGACCGGGTCTCGTGCATCGACTCGACAAAGAAACATCCGGCCTGTTGATCGTCGCCAAAACCGACGCGGTGCATCGTGCACTGAGCGCGGCGCTTGGTGCGCGTCGCATTGTGCGTCGCTACGCCACCCTGTCATGGGGACATCTCAAGGACGATACGCTGCGCGTCGACAAGCCCATCGATCGCGACCCCAAAGATCGGACGCGTATGGCGATCGTGCAGAACGGCAAAGCGGCCCGAACCGACTTCATGCGCCTGGCACGCTTTGACGCCGTGGATTTGCTGCGCGCGCATCTGCACACCGGGCGCACGCACCAGATCCGGGTGCATTTGATGTCGGTGGGGCATCCGGTGGTCGGTGACGATACTTACGGAGGAGGTGGCGGGCGTCGACTCGCGGCGCTTCCCCCCAAACGGTTTTTTCTGCACGCGGCGTGGTTGCGGTTTCGTCATCCGGTGACCGGTGATCAGCTCGATTTGCGATCACCGCTGCCCGACGACCTCCGACAATCGATTGCGGCGGTGAGCGGGATGACCGAACTCGTTACGCAGGCAGACCCGCTTGATGTCTTCGGCTTCTACAACTTCGACGAACCGAAGCTACCCGACACCGTCGACTGATCAGTCAGTCGTCGACGACGCCGAGGACAACGCACCTCGGTTGCTGATGGTGATGTCGCGCGGCCGTCATTATGCCATTCCGGTGACGCAAGTGCGGGAGGTGATCCGCCCCGACCAAATCATCCGCGTTCCAGGAGCGCCGCCATCGGTCTGGGGTGTCGCCAATGTGCGAGGTGCTGTCGTCACTGTGCTGGATCTCGCGGCACTTCTCGGCCATGCCCGTGGCGCGAGCTGGGGGTCCGTCGTCCTGATAGAACAGGGCCCTCGCTGCATTGGGCTCGCCGTCGACGCGGTGAAGGACGTACAACGAGCCGACGAGTCAGGGCAGGTGCCGTTGGACGCACGTGCCGGCGACGACGTGATCGTGCCCCTTGATGCGCTCGCGTTGTGCGTCCGGCATTTGCACTCTACTCAGGAGACAACGTCGTGAACCGGACCGTACTGATCTGCGACGATGCGTTGTTCATGCGCATGATGGTCAGCGACATCCTCACGCAGGCCGGATTCGAAGTTGTCGGTGAGGCAGGGACCGGCATTCAGGCCGTCGAGAAGTACCGGCAGTTGCGGCCGGACCTCGTCACCATGGACATCGTCATGCCTGACATGGGCGGCATTGACGCCGTGCGCGAAATCACGAAAGCGGATCCGTCCGCGCGCATCTTGATGTGCAGTGCGATGGGTCAGCAAGCGCTTGTTGTGGAGGCGATCCAGGCCGGTGCGAAAGACTTCGTCGTCAAGCCGTTTCAGCCGAGTCGCGTGCTCGAAGCGGTCCATCGCGTGCTGGCCGCGTAGCTCGTTCACGTTGACGCGCCACAGCGTCGACGGATTGCGATCGACCTATGGACCACGCGCGCTACGCTGAACTCTTTCGCACGGAGTCATCCGAACAACTCGCTGAGCTGGATCGTGCGCTGCTGTTGCTCGAACGTCACGGTGATCTCGCGCAAGTGAGCACCGTCTTCCGCAACACACACACCATCAAGGGCATGGCTGGCGCGATGGGATTCGCTGTGGTCGAGCGAATTGCGCATGCTTTCGAGTCGCTGCTGGTCGAACTCCGCGACGGGCGCGCGATGCATCACGAAATGATTGCGCTGCTGTTCGATGGCAGTACAGCCTTGCGCGACGCGGTGCACGCGGCCGTTGCTGGGCAGGACGCTCCGGACTCCGCGGTCGTCGACACGCTGGTCGCGCGTATGTCGTCTGGCAGTGTGACGATTGGTGATGATCGCGCCGATGATGCTGGTGCAGTGTCGGTGATCGGTGCCGGCGTTGGTGCTGGAGCACTGCTGTTTACGGCGAACGATGACCCAGCGAGTACCCGCGACCTGCAGGCCGCCACGCACTCGAGCGCTGTTGACGCGGTGCGTACCGTGCGCATCGACCTGCGCCAGCTGGATGAATTGCTCGAGCTTGTGAGTGAACTGGTGATTGCGCGCGACCGGCTGGTGCGCGAAGCCGAAGCAACGGGTGAACACGGCGCACACCGACCGCTCACTCGCGCGGTGCAGCAGACGGCGCGACTTGTCAGTTTGATGCAGGAGCAGGTGCTGCAAGCACGCATGGTTCCGGTCGGACAGGTCTTTGATCGTTTTCCACGACTGGTGCGTGACATTGCTCGCGACCTTGGCAAGACGGTGCAGTTCTCGATGGAGGGTCGCGACATCGCGCTCGATCGATCGCTGCTTGATGCGATCGGCGAACCCATCGTGCATCTGTTGCGCAATGCCCTCGATCACGGCCTCGAGGACGAGACCGCGCGTCGTGCATCAGGGAAGCCGGCCGCTGGACGTCTCGTGCTGCGTGCGTCGCGCGACCGCGGCGCCGTCGTGATCGAAGTGGAAGACGACGGGCGCGGCATCGATCGCCGCGGTATTCTCGCGCGCGCACGAACGGAGGGTTTTGTGCCACGCGACACCGACACCCTGGACGACGCGACGTTGCTCCAGGTCATCGCGCATCCCGGCTTCTCGACCGCCACGTCCGTGACGTCGATTTCTGGCCGCGGCGTTGGCGTCGATGTGGTGGCCACCCGCGTGCGCGCCCTCGCAGGACACTTAAGTCTGCGTACAGCAGAGTCCGCTGGAACGGTCTTTACTGTCCGTCTGCCCGTGAGTTTGGCAATTATGCGCGCGTTGCTTGTGCAGGTCGGCGAGGAGATCTACGCTTTTCCTGC
>JAYSVL010000053.1:0-2746 GCA_043718595.1 Gemmatimonadaceae bacterium | reverse complement strand
CGCAGCTGCACATCAGTCGTCGTATCGCCCACGATTTGCGCATAGCCCATGATGGTCGGGCTTTTGGTCGAATCCGACCGCGTCGCATAAAAATTTGCGCTAACGGCAATCGTGCACTCTGGTCGACAGACTAACGTCGCTTGTTGGCTGATAACGTCAGTACCGGTTGATCGGACGCCGGTCGGTGCATCCGGCGGGGATGTGCATGCCGCGATCGCTGCGAGCGACCACGCCACAAGAAAAGCGCGACAAATCGACTGACGTCTCCGAGCGCGATCGTTCCCAGCGCGAAATCGCGCGACGGATGGTCTGGTCGCGTGGGTCATCATGCGAGAGCCAAGCACTGGCACATACATAGGGCGCAGCGGAGTTTAGGGTGGCACGCGTCGCCGCAGGGGGCAGACTGCGCAAAGGTTGTGGCTCATTGGCAACATAACACCAGCATTGCCTGCGGAGTGCCCGCACCGTCGATTCTACCACGCACCGCCACTGGAGGCACTCCGGCTGGCACATGCAGATGTTAGGCGGCGGGCGGCGACGGCAGCGCTCCGAGCAAGCTGTCCAGTTGCGCTCGCACGCGACGGAGCTGTTGGCTTGGATTCGCCTCGATCCCAATCTGACGATACACGACATTGCCTTGCGCATCCAAGACCAGAAACGTCGGCAGCGCGAACGCCTTGCGCCACGGCAGCACCGACTGGCCGTGCGTGAAAGTATCGATAAGAGTTTTGTTCGTGAGGGCAACTGGTGCTCGCACGCCTGCCCGCGTGATAAGTGGTTCAACCTGCGCTCGGTCAGCATCATCGGCGAGCACCAAGACACGAACCCCACTCGGCTCGTAGGCGGCGTGGACTGCGCTGATTGCCTCGAGAGCGAGGCGCGACGCGGTACACGTGCTTGACCAAAGGGCAACAACGGCTGGCCGGCCTCGAAGCGCGGATGGATTCATCACCGCCCCGTCCAATGCGGCGTGGGTCTGTCCCAGGGCTAGTTGAAATTCGGGTGGTGCCTCCATACTGCAGCGTTGATCCCGGCAAGGATTCGCGCTCCACTACAGAGGACACCACCCATGCGAACAGTACGAGCGAAGTCGGCGGCGCACCAGCCAGCCGCGCGGTGTGAACGTGCGACCATCGCGCCGTTGACCGAGCGCACCGTCGCGCTGTCGATGATTCAGGCCCTGATCCCGCTGGGGCTCCAGGCGGTAGAAGCGGCGCTCCAGGCGGAAGTTACGGCGTTGGCCGGCGCGCGGTATGCGCACGCCGACGCACACCCAGGCGTCGCACGCTGGGGCTCGCAACCCGGGTCGATCTACCTCGCCGATCAGAAGCTGCCGATCACGGTGCCGCGCGTCCGCGACGTCCGCGCAGGCACCGAGATCCCGCTCGCGACCTATGCGCAGCTGCAGACGCCACGCGCGCACGACGTGGGGCTGTTTCGCCGCGTGCTCGGCGGGCTGTCCTGTCGCGAGTACGAAGCGGCCGCCGAAGCAGTGCCAGACGCCTTCGGGCTCGCGAAGTCGAGCGTGTCGCGACGCTTTGTCGGCGCGAGCGCGCAGGCGCTGCGGCAGTTCCACGAACGGCGCCACGATGATGCATCATGGCTGGTGCTGCTGCTCGATGGCAAATCCTTCGCGTCCGATCAGGTGGTGATCGCCTTGGGCGTGACCACCACGGGCGAGAAACGCGTGCTGGGCCTCGTGCAAACCGCGACGGAAAACAAGCGCGTGTGCGCGGAGTTCTTGCGCGAACTCGTCGCGCGCGGCTTCCAGGCGCCGACGGGATTACTCGTGGTGCTCGATGGGGCGAAGGGCTTGTCCGCCGCCGTCCGAGACGTCTTCGGTGCCGAGGTGCCGATCCAGCGCTGCCAATGGCACAAGCGCGAAAACGTCGTGAGCTATCTTAGCAAGCCGCAGCAACTCCTCTGGCGTCGCAAACTGCAGGCCGCCTACGCGCACCCGAAGTACGCCGATGCCAAGCGCGCGCTCCAGAAACTCCGCAGTGAGCTCGAGGTGCTCAACGCGTCGGCCGCGCGCAGTCTCGAAGAAGGGCTTGACGAGACGCTCACGCTCCACCGGCTCGGCGTCTTCGCGACGCTCGGCACCAGCTTCAAGACCACCAATCTGATTGAGAGCGTGATGGCGCGCGTCGAGGCGAAAACGCAGCGCGTCGGGCGCTGGCGGACAAGCGATCAAAAGCAACGCTGGTGTGCGGCGACCCTGCGCCACATCGAAACGAACTTCCGCCGCGTGAAAGGCTGCACGCATCTGGCCTTGTTGCAACGTGCGCTCCAAACCACACTTCCTGAACACACCAGCGCGGCGGCGTGAGTCGCGCATCCAAGGCACTCACCCGAATTTCAACTGAAAACGGGACACACCCCATCGCAACGGAAAGCCGGTTCTCACCCGCACATTGCAGTGGCGGCGTACTCGCAGCGCCTGGCGGCTCGCAGGTATGCGAGTAAGTTCGCCAGACGGCGCTTATCGCCAAGACATTGCGATACAAGAAAGTGGTGTGGCAAGAACCACAGGGTTCGGCATTGACGATTCGTCTGAGCCCGTCACACGCGTAGGCTGCGCTTCCAGTGAGTTGGGGCGTCGGCGCTCTATGTCTGGGCGCGCCGACGCCTCCATCCCAAAGTCACATGCCGGGCAGACTACTGCTGGAGTGTCCGCAACTGTTGGCTGCGAGTTTACCGCGGACTGTACCACAGAGTATGAGGACTGGCTTGATGCACTAGGCGA
>JAYSVL010000520.1:0-10985 GCA_043718595.1 Gemmatimonadaceae bacterium | reverse complement strand
GACTCACACGCGCTCGTCGGTTCATGCGCGCAGATCGGCGAGCGCGTGCACCTCAGTGCAGCCGCACAGATCGGCGGTGTACTGGAACCGGTCAACGCGTCTCCCGTGATCATTGAGGACGATGTGGTCGTTGGCGGGAACTGCGGCGTGTACGAAGGCACCGTGGTGCGCCGACGCGCTGTACTTGGCGCCGGCGTCATTCTCACTCGCGGAACTCCCGTCTATGACCTCGTGAACGAGACCGTGCTCCGTGCATCGCACGATGCGCCACTCGAGATTCCTGAGGGAGCCGTGGTCGTGCCGGGCGCCCGACGCGTGAGCTCGGCATTTGGTGAGCGAGAGGGACTCTCACTGCAAACACCAGTCATTGTGAAGTACCGTGACGATCGAACAGATGCCGCTACCGCACTTGAGGCATGGCTTCGCTAGTCGCAGACCGGTTGTTCACGCCGCTGGTCGTCGGGGGCACCGTTGCCGTACCGGGCGACAAATCGATTAGCCATCGCGCCCTGATCTTCGCTGCGTTGTCGAGTGGCGAGTCACGTATTCAGGGCATTCTGCAATCGGCAGACGTGCAGTCCACGGCCGCGGCGTTGCGTGCGCTGGGCGCAAATATTCCCGCCTTAAGCACGGACATCTCCATCGTTGGGGTTGGACGCGAGGGGCTGCGATCACCGACGACAGCGCTGGACTGCGGCAATAGCGGTACGACCACACGATTGCTGACGGGACTCGTGGCCGGACTCGACGGAGTAAGCGCGCGCTTCGAGGGTGATGCGAGCCTGAGTAGACGACCCATGCGTCGCGTCACCGAGCCGCTCGTCGCCATGGGCGCCCACGTGCAGTTCGAGGCGGCGCATGACGGGCTGCCGATGCGCGTGGACGGCACCGCACTGCAACCCATCATCTGGCAGAGCGTTCACGCGAGTGCGCAGGTCAAGGGAGCCCTTCTGTTGGCGGGCCTTGCCTCAAACGTTCCGGTTGAAGTCCATGAGCCCCAACGATCGCGTGATCACAGCGAACGCATGCTCAAGGATCGTGGCATGCCGATCACCGTCCTTCCCAACGGCGTGCGCATGGGTGCGTCGCACGCGTTGGTGGGCTCCGACATGGTCGTGCCAGGCGACCCGTCGTCGGCCGCATTCTTTGCCGGCCTCGCGGCCCTCGCGACCAGTGGCACGATGCACCTCGTCGATGTGTGTCTCAATCCCACGCGCACTGGTGCATTCGATGTCCTGCAACGCATGGGCCTCTCGTTGCGCATCGAGAATGCTCGTCACAGTGGCGGTGAACTGATCGGCACACTGGTGGTGAGTCCGCGTGTGCTGATGGGCACACGAATCGACGGCGCAGAAATCCCGCGCTGTATCGATGAATTGCCGCTGCTGGCCTGTGTCGCCGCGTGTGCACGTGGCGAAACGATTATTGCCGATGCGTCCGAACTGCGCGTCAAGGAGAGCGATCGGATTCGCGCTGTCGTTGATAACTTGCGCGCCATCGGCGTCGATGCCGAAGAACGCGCCGACGGCATGCGAATCTCCGGATCCGCTGGGCGTTTGGCGGGCCAGATTATGACGCACGGTGATCACCGACTCGCGATGGCCTTTGGCGTGCTTTCGGCCGTACCAGGCAACGCGCTGGTTATTGACGATCCCAATTGCGTCGCCGTGTCGTATCCCGGTTTCTGGAATGACCTGAACCAGGCGTGCCGCGGCGGTGTGACTCGTCGAGACGACGCGCGGCGCGGCGATGGATTTGTCATCGCCATCGACGGCCCTGCAGCATCCGGCAAAAGCTCTACGGCGCAGTGGGTGGCGCAGCGCATGGGCATGCGACACGTCGATTCCGGCGCCTTTTATCGCGCCGTTACGTTGCTCGCCCTTCAGTCAACGCGGGCACCTGAAGACTGGATAGCCAGTGACATGGTGGCCCTGGCACAGCGCATATCGTGGGTGCTCACGGCGCGTGCTGTCGCGCCCAGCATTGACGGCGAACAGGTGGACGAAGCCCTTCGCGACACCACAGTAACGCGCCACGTCTCGCGTATCGCCCAAATGCGTCCCATCCGCGAATGGGTGAACATGCTGGTGCGACATGCAGCCGCAACGTCCGATGTGGTGGTGGATGGACGCGACATCGGGACCGCCGTCTTCCCCGAAGCGGCACTCAAGATTTTTCTCATCGCCGACCCGTGGGAGCGGGCGCGACGCCGACTGATTCAGCGACTCGAGCGCCGTCCGACGCAACCGGAAACTGCCCACGAAACGGAACTGCTTGTGCTCCGTGACGCCAAAGACGCGACACAAAGCGCGGCGGCGAGGGACGCGATTACCATCGACACGACCTCGCTCACACAAGAGGAGCAGGTGGAGCGCATTGTCGAACTGGCCAGGACGGCGCAGCAGCGAAGCGCCCCTCGCTGACGCGAAGGAGGGCAGGTCTAAGGCTCCGTTGACTCGCCTATCGCTCCGTCCTAACTTTCGCGGTTCCCGTCGTCACGCGCTGGCTCAGCGTCTGACGGCGCCCGCACATCCTCGGCGATGTGCGCATCCATAACCCAAGCCTCGGCGCGGCGAGTGCAGTCCCGCGATGTCTGGAGAGACACACTGGTATGAATTCCGACACGGAGATCGAGGGCACAGACCTCGACGAGACCTCAACCCCGTTGGCGGCGAAGCTTACGCCCCGGGAAAAGCGCGACCTCCAAAAGGCGCAATTGCGTCCGCTGGCGAATCGTCGTCCAGAACTCTACGAAGAAGACGAATTCTCGTCGGAAGAGTACGAGACGATGATGGAGTTGTACAACGGGACGCTCGCCTCGATCGAAGAAGGCGAAATCGTCAAGTCCCGCGTCCTTGAAATTCGCGAAAACCTGGTCGTCCTTGACATCGGCTTTAAGTCCGAAGGGACGATCCCGCTCGAAGAATTCAAGGACATGCCAGACCTCAAGGTCGGCGACGAAGTCGAAGTGCTGCTGGAGCACCTCGAGGACCAGGAAGGCTCCGTCGTCCTGTCCAAGAAGAAAGCCGACTTCATGCGCGTCTGGGAACGCATTCGCGTTGCCTATGAGAGCGATACGCCGGTGGAAGGTACTCTCATCAAGAAGATCAAGGGTGGCGTCGTTGTTGACCTGATGGGCGTTGACGCGTTTTTGCCGGGTTCGCAGATCGCATTGCGCCGTGTTCCAAACATCGACGAACTCCTCGGCCAGAAGTACGAATTCAAGATCATCAAGCTCAACAAGCGTCGTCGCAATATTGTCGTTTCGCGACGCGTGATTCTGGAGTCAGAACGCGCCGGAAAGCGCGAGAAGTTGATGAAGGAGTTGGCGAAGGATCAGGTGCGCAAGGGCGTCGTCAAGAACATCACCGACTTCGGTGCGTTCATTGATCTCGGCGGTGTCGACGGGCTGCTGCACATCACGGATATGTCGTGGGGCCGCATCGCGCACCCGAGCGAGATGGTGCAGATCGGCTTGGAACTCGAGATCAAGGTGCTCGACATCGACTGGGAACGCGAGCGCATTTCGCTCGGTCTCAAGCAGCTGCAGAGCTATCCGTGGAAGGACGTGGCGGCCAAGTATCCCGTCGGTACGCGCGTTAACGGTAAGGTGGTCTCGATCACCAACTACGGCGCGTTTATTGAGCTGGAGCCTGGCATCGAAGGCCTCGTGCACATCTCGGAAATGAGCTGGACGCGCAACGTACGGCATCCGTCCAAGATCGTTTCCATTGGTGAGGCCATTGAGGCGGTGGTGCTCAAGGTCGACGAGTCGGAAGAAAAGATCTCACTCGGCATGAAACAGACCGAGCAGGACCCGTGGGTCATTCTGCCGCTGCGCTACCCGGTTGGTACACGCATCAACGGGAAAGTCCGTAACCTCACCAGCTTTGGTGCGTTTGTGGAGATCGAACCGGGCATCGACGGGTTGATCCACATCTCGGACATGTCGTGGACCAAGCGCGTACAGCATCCGTCGGAAGTGGTGAAGAAGGGCGACGCGGTTGACGTCGTCATTCTCAATATCGACAGCGAGAACAAGCGCATCTCACTCGGTCTCAAGCAGGCTGAGGAAGATCCATGGCTGCGCATTGGCGAGACGTATCCGGTTGGTACGGACTTGCCAGGCACTGTCGTGCGCTTGATGGACAAGGGGGTCGTGGTCGACCTGGGCAGCGACATCGAAGGGTTTGTCCCGGTCAGTCAGCTCAACCCCGAAGGCACAGTCACCAACCCCGCCGATTTTGCGTGGGAAACGATGAAGCTCACGATGCGCGTGCTGGAAGTGGATCCGATCCATCGGCGTATCGTGCTCGCCGTGACTGGGGTGCCAGAGGATCAGCCACCCAAGCCCGACATCCCGAGCAAGGTGCACAGTTCAGAGGACGAACTGGGCGTCTGAGGTCGCGCTCGACACTAGTTGCAGAAAGGCCCCCCAAGACAGCTGTCTTGGGGGGCCTTCGATTAGTTGCGAGAGCTATCAGCTTTGCCCGACAATCAGCCCAATGCGATCGTCCGATACCTTGGCGGTACTCCTGGAGACGGTACTTCGCGAGGGTGAGCCCTTCAACAGGGCCATGGCGAGCAATCCATACGCGACGGTGAGCGACAGCATCACAGTTACCACGCGAATGTTGTTCTGTCGGAAACCGTCCATCGCTCGAGACGCAACGATGGTCTTCATCTGCAAGGCGTCCAGCACAAAGAGGCCGAGCGATGCGACAAGGATGACCACGGACACGACCGCGATCCAGCCGATCACGCGCTCGACAAGCCGACGACCACCGAACCGTGCGCCCGCGCCGATGAGCCCGAAACCGAGATAGGGCAGCAGGCCAAGGCCTGAGAGCACCGTTGCCGCAGCCATTCGCCATTGAATGTTGCCAACCTGCAATGGCCACAGCTGCGCTGTCCCCTGCAAAATGGGGATAAAGACGAGCATCAAACCAGCAACGGTGATCACGCGCCGGGCCGGTGCGTCGTTTTCGAGACTGTAGGTGTCTGGCATTGGATGATGTGGAGGCGTTGGACAGTAGCGAGAGTACGACTCGCGACACCGTCGAAACAATTGACTTGCGCAAACGCGGTGGTGTGCGTCGACCCGGTGGTGTGCGTCGACCCATAGACGTCGCGAGCGCCTGACGCGTCACGAGACCAGCCGGACGCCGCAACACGCTTGCGACACCCAGATAAAAGGACACCGCTGCGACGAAGGCGCAAGGGGTGAACGGTAACCACTGCGCGTGCGACCGCGAAGCGGCCACACGGCTCGGACCGTGAGCCTCGCTCGCGCTGGTCCCCCTGACAGCCCGCCACTAACTTGTCGCCACATGTCTATGAGAGAAAAACTGGAACGCCTTGGTAAGGCCAAGGATGCGGCCGAGCAGGGCGGTGGCGCCGCGCGGCTGGCCGCACAACATGCGAAGGGCAAGCTCTCCGCTCGCGAACGTCTGGATGTGCTGCTGGACGACGGGTCGTTCAGCGAGATCGATCGATTTGTCACCTCGCGTTCGACTGGTGACGACGACCAGCCGATCTATGGCGATGGTGTGGTCACGGGACAGGGCCGGATCGAAGGGCGCCCGGTCTATGTGTTCTCGCAGGACTTCACCGTGTTTGGTGGATCGCTGTCTGAGGCGCACGCGGCAAAGATCTGCAAGGTCATGGACCTCGCCGTGCGGAACGGTGTGCCGATCATCGGCCTGAACGATTCCGGCGGCGCGCGCATTCAGGAAGGCGTCGTCTCTCTCGGCGGTTACGCCGACATTTTTCTGCGCAACACACTCGCCTCTGGCGTGGTCCCGCAAATCTCGGCGATCTTGGGCCCTTGCGCTGGCGGGGCGGTGTATTCGCCGGCCATTACCGACTTCATCTACATGGTCCGTGGCACCAGTTACATGTTTGTGACCGGGCCCAATGTGGTGAAGACCGTTACGCATGAAGACGTGACGATGGAACATTTGGGTGGCGCGGATACGCATGCCGCGACCAGTGGCGTCGCGCACTTTGCCTGCGACTCTGAGCTCGCCTGTCTGCAGCAGATCCGCGAACTGTTTCGGTTCATACCGTCGAATAATATTGACGCCGCACCGCGTGGGACCGCGCGTGACCCGGCGGATCGGCGCGATGAGAGCTTGCTGGATGTTATTCCGGATAATCCGAACAAGCCATACGACATGCACGAAGTCATCCGGCGCATAGTAGACGACGGCGAGTTCTACGAAGTCCAGCGCGACTACGCCGGCAACATTCTCGTCGGGTTTGCCCATCTGGGTGGTTACAGCATTGGCATCGTCGCCAACCAGCCAGCGGTGCTCGCGGGCGTGCTCGACATCAGTGCCTCGCTCAAGGCCGCGCGTTTTGTGCGCTTCTGTGACTGCTTCAACATTCCACTGCTCACGTTCGAAGATGTGCCCGGATTTCTCCCAGGGGTAACGCAGGAGCACGGCGGCATCATCAAGCATGGGGCGAAGCTGCTGTACGCGTACTGCGAGGCGACGGTACCGAAGCTGACAGTGATTACGCGTAAGGCATATGGCGGTGCCTACGACGTGATGAGCTCGAAGCACATTCGGGGCGATTTCAACGTCGCATGGCCCACGGCCGAGATTGCGGTGATGGGCCCCAAGGGTGCGGTAGACATTCTCTTCCGCAAAGAAATCGCCGAGAGCGAAAACCCTGCGGCGGCGGCCGAACAACGCGTCGCAGAGTACACGGAGAAGTTCGCAAATCCGTATATCGCGGCAGCGAGAGGATACGTCGATGATGTGATTGATCCGCGCGACACACGACCGCGTTTGATCGCCGCGCTCGAATCGTTGCAGGGCAAGCGCGACCGAAATCCGCCGCGGAAACACGGAAACCTGCCGCTGTGAGCGCACGCATGTTCGGCAAGTTGCTGATCGCGAATCGCGGCGAGATTGCCCTGCGCGTCATCCGCGCGTGCCAGGAACTCGGCGTCCGCACGGTCGCGGTCTACTCGGAGGCGGATGCGCGAGCACCGCACGTGCGCGAGGCCGATGAGGCCGTGCTGATTGGCGCCGCGCCGGCGAGCGAGAGCTATCTCGTGGGTGAACGCATTATTGATGTCGCCAAGCGCACGGGAGCAGAAGCCATCCACCCTGGTTACGGTTTTCTGTCGGAGCGTGCGTGGTTTGCGCGCGCGGTACGCGACGCCGGGCTGGTCTGGGTCGGTCCGCCAGCGGAGGCGATCGAAGCGATGGGCTCCAAGACGTCGGCTCGGCAGTTGGTGATCGCCGCGGGCGTGCCCGTCGTTCCGGGCACCACGGAAGCAATCACTAACGTTGACGCCGCGATCGCAGTGGCCGAATCGTTTGGGTTTCCAGTGTTGCTCAAGGCCGCGGCAGGCGGTGGAGGCAAGGGAATGCGCATTGTGCGTTCGGCCGCCGAGTTGGCAGACTCGCTGGCGTCGGCCAAACGTGAGGCACAAAAGGCGTTCGGCGACGACGCCATGTACATCGAGAAATACATCGAGGGTCCGCGACACATCGAGATCCAGGTGCTGGCCGATGCGTACGGGCGTGTGATTCATCTCGGCGAACGCGAATGTTCGGTGCAACGACGGCACCAAAAGATGATCGAAGAAGCACCGAGCGTTGCCGTGTCACCCGCGCTGCGCGAACGCATGGGCGCAACCGCTGTCGCCGCCGCGAAAGCGGCCGGTTACGTGAACGCCGGCACGTGCGAATTTCTGCTCGACCGCGATGGGCAACACTACTTCCTGGAGATGAACACGCGCATCCAGGTTGAGCATCCGGTCACAGAGTTGGTAACCGGACTCGATCTTGTGCAGTGGCAAATCCGGATTGCGGCTGGCGAGCCGCTGCCATTCGCGCAGAAGGAGTTCACGCCGCGCGGTTGGGCCATTGAATGTCGCATTACCAGCGAAGACACGACGCAAGGATTTTTGCCGTCGACGGGGCGGGTCGACTACTTGCACGTGCCGACGGGTCCTGGCGTGCGTTGGGACGGTGGCATTGAAACGGGCAGCGACGTTGGCCTGTACTACGATCCGATGCTCGCCAAGCTCATCGTGCACGCAGCGACGCGTCCGCTGGCCATCGCGCGCATGCGGCGTGCGTTGCTGGAGCTGACGATCGAGGGCGTGGAGACCTCGCGTGGATTTCATCTCCGCGTGATGGATCATCCCGACTACCAGTCCGGCGATATCAACATTCAGTGGCTCGAACACACGCTGCCGGAGCTTACCGCGTCAGCGAGCACACCGGCGCTTCGTCAGGTCGCGGCGATTGCCGCAGCGTTGATGACGCACAGCGAGCGTAGTGCGCCGGTGGCTGTTGTCTCAACAACTCAAGAGTCGACTACGCCGAGTACAGCTGGTAGTTGGGCAGCCCAGGCCCGACGAGACGGACTTCGCATTTCGTGACGATGCCGACGCGACAGCGATTCAGCGTGACCGAATGACCCCAGGCCGCCGTGTTCCGCGTGCAGGGCGTGGCCATCAGCGCAGCGCGCGCGGCGAAGAATCCGTTGCGACGCTCACCATCGAAGGTATCGCCGCTGGCGGTGACGGCGTCGGTCGGATTGGGGCGATGGTGGTGTTTGTGCCTCGCACAGCGCCTGGCGATGTGGTGCAGATCGCGTATCGCACCCATGCGAATCACGCCCGCGGTCGTTTATTGCAAGTGCTGCATGCGTCGCCTGTGCGCGTAGCACCACCGTGTCATCACTACGTAGAGGATCGTTGTGGTGGGTGTCAGTTGCAACACATGAGTGCCGCAAGTCAGGACAGTGCGCGATGTGACATCGTGCAGGATGCCCTGCAACGCATCGGCACGTGTGTGATCGACAAGCCACACATTACGAGCGGGAGTGCATGGGGGTATCGCGGTCGACTGACGCTCACCTTGCGCCCGCGCGGCTCGGGATGGATCGGTGGGCTCCATCCGCATGACGATGCCACTCGCGTGTTTGCCCTCGAACGCTGCCCGGTCGCGCATCCCGCACTCATTGAGGCGTGGCACGCGATACGGGCGGTTGCGCACGGGCTGCCCGACGCACCTGAACTTCGGATTGGCCTGCGACTGGTTGGTGATGACGATGTAGAGGTCGCCGCCGTTGTCGTCGGCGGATCTGCCTGGTTAGAAGCGCGTATCTGGGCGGCCGAAGTGGCGCGGCGCCACCCGTCGCTATCGGCCATTTGGTGGCAACGCAGCAACGGTGCCCGGGAGATGCTGCACCCGGCAAACGCCGAGATCGCCCGTGTCTGGGATGAGCCAGTGGTCGCGACCGCACGCGTCGTCGAGGGTCGTACAGCGACCGCCGTTGTGGATGACTTGCAACCGGCAATGCACGAAGCGCTCGCTTTTGCGCAGATCAATCGTGAGGTCGCGCGTGCGTTGCGAGCGTGCGTCGCCGGACAGTTGCGACGCTTCCAGCCGCGACGAGTTATCGATGCGTACGCGGGTGCTGGCGAACTCACTGAGATTGCGGCGCAAGACGGGATTGCCGTGCTGTCGATCGAAGCTGATGTCGCCGCGACAACGCGCGCGACGCACCGACTCGATGGCTATGCGAACGTGCAGATCGTCACCGCGACGGTCGAGTCGGCGCTGGCGGCTGCATTACCCGCCGACGTGGTGGTACTCAATCCACCGCGACGTGGCCTCGATAGTGCCGTCGCGGCGATCCTGCGCGATGCAGCGGCGCAGGGCGTGCGCGGCCTCATCTACGTGAGTTGTGATCCGGCGACGCTCGCTCGTGACGTGGCGCGGCTTTCCGGCTGGCACGTCGATCATGTTGAGTGCTTTGATATGTTTCCGCAGACGGCGCACGTGGAAACGGTGTGCGTCCTCATTCCGGGAGGCGCATGAAATACATCGTCGAAGTCGAAGGATCGCGCGTCGAAGTGGAGCTGGACGGGCCACATGCCACTGTCGATGGCCAACGATACGACGTTGGACTGGTCGCTATCCCCGGAACGCCTGTGCGGCTCGTGCGCGTTAACCAGCAAGTCCATCGCCTCATGGCGCGCCGCGTGGGCACGCGCGGCAACTGGCTTCTTGACCTCGACGGCGTTCGCCTGCAGACCGAGGCACTGGACGAACGGATGCGGTCGCTCCGGGACCTCACGGCCGCCTCGAGCGGGCCGGTTGGACCGTCTCCGTTACTGGCGCCGATGCCGGGCCTGGTGGTTCGTGTTTCTGTCCAAACGGGTGACGTTGTGGCCGTTGGACAGGCGCTCGTTGCGGTCGAGGCGATGAAGATGGAGAACGAACTGCGCGCGACCGCACCTGCCGTTGTACTCGCGGTACGCGCCGTTGTCGGCACGGCTGTCGACAAAGGGGCCGTCTTGGTGGAACTCGGCCCGATTCCGACGACCTAGCGTCGAAATCGGAGCCGGCTCAGGCACAGCTTCGCTTATTTCGGCGCGGTGACCGGACGTCCGCGGTTGACTGCCTTGATCACCATGAAGATGGAGAAGGCAATGATGAGAAAGGTGATGATCTGGTTGACAAACTGCCCATAGTTGAGCGTGGCCACGCCGGCCGTTTTGGCTTCTTCGAGTGTCTTGAATGCGCCGTCGCCCAGCACGACAAACCGATTCTTGAAGTCGACGCCACCCGTTGCCAAACCGACGACCGGCATGATGATATCGCCAACCATACTGTCAACGATCTTTCCAAACGCCCCACCGATGACCACGCCGACCGCCAGGTCGACGACGCTGCCCTTCATCGCGAACTCTTTAAACTCCGACATCATTCCCATCTGACAGGCTCCTTTATGTTTCGGACACTTTCGTCGCCGAGCCGTCTTCGACCAGGTGGTCGGAGGCGCGTCAGGGCAGTGGCCGAGGCGAGCGGGTATGTTGGGGACTGATCAAGCGGAGTGCAAGGTTTTGCGTGACTGCATTGTGGCATTTACACAACAGACGACGAAACGCCGATCGGATTGACAGAGAGTCCGTCTGCGGGTATGCTACGGGTCTGTTCCGGAAGTCC